>NZ_NXLN01000024.1:0-37289 GCF_003364135.1 Helicobacter sp. MIT 01-3238 | reverse complement strand
TTGCCACCCCAAAAAGAATTGATAAAGAATTGACAAAATCTTTTTCTTTAGAAAATTCTTTTAAGAGGTGGCAAAATATTACTTCATTGAAAGGAGGCGAGAAATGAAACGAATCATTTCAATCTTAGCTTTAAGTGCCTTTGTAGGCATTAGTGGTTTATCAGCTGGCGTTGATTCTAGCGAGTCCAAAGCAGTGCAAACGCTATCTAAAGCAGATAGTGAGTTCCTCTTTGGTGTAAATGCCAAGAATCTAAATGTAGAAGTTCTATCTCAAAAAGAGCTAGATGAAACAAGAGCCGAGTTTTGGCCTTTGTTTTTATATGGACTTAGCATAGGCTATATGGGTGTAGCAAATGCACCTGGACCAAATGGACCTACTTATAGTCATCCTGCACAAGTTTTTTTTGGAAATAGATGACTAATAATATCCAAAACATAGAAATGTTGCATTTTTTGGAAGCATTTGTGTATCAAACCACATATTTTCTGCTGTTTGTGCAGCCACTATGTTTTGGGTTTTTGTTTGGGAAATACACAAAATTGCGTGATATTTTTTTGTGTTTGTGCTTGATTTTTGCACAACTTTTTCTTATTGATTTTGGTTATTCTCGCTTGAGTGTTCCTACATTAAGTGCCTTGAATTATATCTGCTTTGCACTATCTTTAGGTAGTTTTGGCTATATGATGAGATTATTATACATTGTTACAAAGGCAAGGAATGTGGCAAAAAATAACACAAAATATTCTGTGGAATATTATCCAAAGGATTTTACAAAAGATTTTATGGGTATAGTCATTATTGTTGCGCTATTATTCGTGGTGGTGGTAGCAAAAATGGTGTATGATTTTATTTAGTTTTCTCAACGATTTTTTGCATACTTGAAGTCTTAAGGAATCAAAATGCTAGGCTATTTTACAAAACAAAATCGCAAAGGCTTTTGCAATGGTATTTTTGGCAAGATTTTGGTGGTGTATTTTTTTGCATTCTTTTGGCATTCTTTTGCATTGGCGGGGTATTCTTGCAACGATTTTTGGTGCAGGGACACAAAGGCTGGCTTAGGAGGATATGTAGATGCGATAGGCATAAATGGCGCAAATCCTAGCCTAACTCAAGGTGGTGCGTATTTTGCAGTGCATTTTCGCAAATGGCAAGAGTGGTTTAGCTTCGGTGGAAGTGCTGATTTTGGCTTGGGAAGTGCAAGCATAAAATCTACAAACGCCACAGATTCTGCAAGCACTATCCCAAACCTAGCAAAGTCCTCTTTGCACTTTGGTGTGAGTGGCACTCTATATGCTGGGCTAAACGCATATCAGCTAGATACGCCGATTTTTATTGATATTTTTGTAAATTTTCGCTCACATATCTACGAAGTGGACTCCAAAATGCCCTCCAATATTTTGCTATCACTTGGCACAAGCCTATCAAGCCTGCAAAATCTAAATGACACTATCGGCATAGAGTATGGAATCTCTTATGGCTACATAGTCTATGGAGAATATATTTTTAGAAATTATAGCTCCTATCGCCCAAATCCACAATTCCCCACAAATGAGCACAAAACAAATGATACTTCTTCTCGCATAAACCCAAATAGCCACGAGGTAAAAGCATTTATAGGGCTTTTTGATGCTAGAGGAGCAAAAGCATCGCTATATGGACGAATAAGTGCGATATATCATCACTTGGATTCTTCGCGTGTGGTGGCGTTTGATAATGCACCAAATGTGTATTATCCACGCTCGCAAAATATCAGCATAACACTTGAAATGGGTGTTGGATTTTAGTGATTTTGGTAGTGATTTGGCGATATTTGATAGCAATAGATTTTATAAAGATTTTACATATCTAAAAAGACAAAATCTATAAATTTTTGTTACAATGTTTGGCGTGTGTTTTGTGATTTAGCAAAACAAAACACCGCACAAAATAATAGCCAAAAGGAAGTAGAAAATGTCAGCAAAATCCCAAACCCCTGCAAATCATTCTTTGCAAACCGCATCAAAAGATTTCACACAAGATTTCACTGCAAATGCCTCACAAGATAGTGCCAAAACCTCCACTCAAACCCCTACAAAAGCTGCCTCACAAAACCAAAAATTGCCAAATATCCTAAGTGCAAAACTAAAGAGAATAATCCTTATCCGCCACGCTGATAGTATGGATAGAGAGATATTTGCCAAATCGTGCAAAACCACCAAAACTCCGCATAATGATATGCTTCGTCCGCTTACCAAAAAAGGCAAAATCCAAAGCGAAAATATCGCTAACTTTGTCCAAAATTTTTTGCACACCCAAAAAACTCCTATTTCTTGCGTGCTTACCTCTCCTGCTAAGCGCACGATACAAACGATAAAACCACTCTCAAAAGTGCTAAAAAAAGTGCCTTGTCAGCTTTGTGATTTTATCTCGCCTGATTGTGGGATAGAGGGATATGAAAAGGCGATATATGCAAATGATGAGCTAGCTCAAACGCTCGTGCTTGTGGGGCACGAACCCGATTTGGGCGAATTTGTCAAATACGCTTTGGGGGTAGCGCATTTGGACGCGCTAGAATTCCCAAAAGGTGTGATAATCGAGCTAAAGAAAAAACCAAAAGTAAAAAATCTGCAAGGTGGATTTACCCTATCGCTTTTTATCCCTCCTAAGTATTTGCCAAAATACTTAGCCTAGTTTTTGCTAGATTCTAGTCGCCACAAAGCCAACACATAGAATCCACACATAATCAGCACTTAAATCAACATTTATGGAGTTTTGCACTTTAGATATTGTCTTTTTACGACATTATCTTTTGTAGCATTATTTTTGAAATCTATGATTGTTAATTCTTTAGTGTTTTCTATCTTAGCACTGCATATTCTAAGGCCACTAATTGCCAAAATCACTAAAGTGGTTTTTATGTTTTGCTAGGCTATGTTTTTTCTATTTTTCTTTCTCTACTTCTTTGCAAGGATTGTTAAGAAATGTTAAGGTTACTAGATATTCTTGCAAATTTTGGCTATGGGTTTTCATCGCATTTTTAAATCTAGTCAATGCTTCACTACATTTTTGTGCTACTTCTTTTGAGGGGTTTTTTAGGAAGTCTAGCTCTGCTTTGTGAAATGCTTTTCTGCTTGCTCTAGTTTGTTTAGTTGTTTGCAGGACTTTTTTTAACAATCTTTGTGTCTTTTGTGTCATTTTGTCTTGTTGGCTACATTCCGCGTGCGCTTGCTCTACTTGAATAGCCAAGTCTAAAAGTGCGCTATCCTCCTCCTCAATTTCCCAAAATACTCCTACTTTTAGCTCTGTGCCATCTGCTAACAATATAGTAAAATCTTTGAGCGTTTGTATATATTCCCTCAAAGATTCATTGTAGATTTTCATTTGCTGTGCTAGCGTAGCCAATGCTTCGTTACATTTTTGCATCGCTTCTTTTGATGGGTTTTTTAGGCAGTTTATTGCTTCTTTGTGTGTCGTCATTTTTAAGTGCTTGTATTGTTGCCCGATTTGTTGGATTTTTGTAATTGCGTTTTGTAGTGTCTCATTTTGACAGCACAGCACTTCAAATCTTTTTGCTTGCCCTGCTGCTTCTACTAAATCACTCATTGCGTTATCTTCTCTAGCAAATTCCCAAAATACCTCTGCTTTTAGCTTTACGCCATTTACTCCATTTAGTAGCATTGTATATGCAACTATAAATCCCTCTTGTGAAAAATCATCATTTATTGTCATAAGAACTCCTTATTTTGATATAGATTTTGCATTATACCATATCAAAATATCACGCTATTTTGGTGTGTGAATCCCATCTAAAATGTCGCTACAAAAGCAATAAAATATTTTTGATAAACCACAGCAAAAATCAAAAATAAATAAAAAAAACCTCTAAAAACTCTCCCCAAACCACTGCGCTACATTGCTTCGTATCGTCTGCCTTAGCTGAATCCCAGCGATTATATCCTCACTCAAAGCCTTTTGAAGTAGGCTTACCGCGCCATTGCGAAATTTACTCAAGTAAGGGTGGTCTATCTGCGCCCAATCGCCCAAAAATACGATTTTGCTATCCTCGCCAAGTCTTGTGCCGATGAGCTTAATTGTCGCGTTTGAAGCGTTTTGGACTTCATCAAATATGACAAATTTTTTGCGAATGGTGATACCGCGAGCGTGGGCTATATCCACCACTTGGATATTGTGCTTTTTTAGGAAATATTCTGTGGCGTCCTCTTTGTGAATGGTGTTTACATCGCCTCGATATTCTATGTAGTTTTTCATAGAAGTTGATTGCAGGGAATCAATAGTGAAATTTATCGCACTATATAGTGGATACATAAAATACCCTAGCTTTTGCTCCTCATCGCCTTTGCGAAATCCTAGCTCGGCTTCTTTATCACTCGCTGTTACGGTGTTTCGCAGGTAAATTATCCCATCGACTATGCCCTCTTTTTGCAAGTAGATTCCTGCTTGAAGTGCGATTAGGGTTTTGCCAGAGCCTGTCGAGCCTGTGGCGATAGTAGCGATATTTTGCTTATGGACTAGCATAGCAAAAAGCATTTTTTGCTCTAGATTCATAGGTGTAATATATGGGTTTGCTTCTTTGATAAGTGCGTCTAGCTCTAGCTCCTCAAATCTCCCACTAGAGCTACTACCCACCTTTATGCCAAATCGCTTTTTACCTGTGAGGTATAGCGAACTATCGGTGTTGTCTTGCTCATCGATTTGGATAAGACTCCATTGGCTAAGGGATTTGAATTCTTTGCTTTTCTCTAGCGTGGCTATATCAGCGTCTTTGTGGAGCAAAAACTTATGCCAAAAGTCAATATCGCTCGGGTTTTCTACGCGGTCGCGAAATAGCGATTCTGCCTTGATATTTCGCGCAAGGCAACGAATCTTTAGCGAAATGTCATTTGTAAGTAAGATTAGGTTGTAGTCTTTGGCGATTTCTGCGATTCTAGCGTCATTTAGCCCGTATTCTAGGGATTTGGTTTGATAGTTTTGGCGAAAGATTATGATTAGTGGAATAGTGGTGGTTTTGGCATTTGCCCTACTTATAGAGGAGGTGGCTCGCACTTCATAGTGCACCACGCGAAAAAAATCCCCCTCCAATGGCAAAATCTTAGCAAAATCAGTTTTTGTGAGATTTTGGGATTTTGCTTTATTTGTAGTTTTTATTGGCAGATTTTGGCTAGCCAAGCCTTTGGTTGATTCTCCCTCATCGATGATATTGCGGAAAAACTCCCTAGCGAAAAATCCAACCTCGCTAGAAGTCTTTTTTTTGTCAAGCTCATCTAGGACAATGTCGCTTATAAATAGTGTGTTTTTGGCGTTTTGGTAGAGATAGATAAGGTTTTGTGGGTCATCTAGGATAACAGAAGTGTCAATAAGGTAGGATTTTTTGCTCAATTTTTGTTCCTTTTTGGTTTTATATTGTCGATTTAGTGTGCATTTAGATTTATTTTGTTACAATTCTAGCTGGCTGTAAGCTATGTGGTGTGCTACTCTATCTTAGAGCAAAATCACACAACGCTAGATTTTGCGCTAGATTTTGGTTTTGCTAAAGATTAGCCACTATCGTGTATAGAACACAAAAATTGTAACATTGTGATTCTAAAAAACTCATAAAAAGGAGACAAAATGTCGGTAACTTTTAAAGGAAGTCCTGCAAGTCTTGTAGGCAAACAACTCAAAGTCGGTGATATTGCCCCACAAATTGAGCTTGTTGATAAGGATTTGAACCATATCAAAGTCGGTGGCGCACTTGGCAAAAAGCAAATCATCAATGTTGTCCCAAGCCTTGATACGGGGATTTGCCAGATTCAGACAAAGCGATTTAACAAAGAGGCTGCTAGCTTGTCAAATGCGGTAGTGTTTGTAGTAAGTATGGATTTGCCTTTTGGTGCGGGTAGATTTTGTGCGGTAGAAAATATCGACAATATCGTTGTAGCAAGCGACTTTATGGAAAAAGCATTTGGAAAAGAGTATGGGCTTTTGCTTGCCAATACTCCACTAAAAGGGCTGCTTACTCGTGCGGTGATTGTCCTAGATGAAAAAGGAAAAGTCATCTACCAAGAAATCTGCGAGGAAATCAACAAAGAGCCAGACTACGACTCTGCCCTCCAAGCTGCAAAATCCTAATCACTAGCTTCTAAAAAAAGCATAGATTTTAGCTTTGCTAGAATCTATGCGACTTCTTTATTTTACTTTTCTACTTTATTCTGCTATTTCTTTTTTTTGCTTGTCTTTTAAATTGATTGCGTTGTTTTGTTTGTAATTGTTTTGTCTTTTTCCGTGCTGTTTTGTATAAAATCTAAATAAAACCCTACACAAATCTACACGCCCAAAATCCGTGCCGACTATCGACAAAAATCCATTTACTTTAAATTTTTGGAACACTGCTTGCTTTACTCATTTGCCAAATTCCACCGCGAAGGATGCAAATGAGTTTCAGGATAAACACGAACATTGCTGCGCTAAATGCGCACACCACAGGCGTAGAGAACAATAGATTGCTCGCAAGCTCGCTAGAGAAACTTAGCTCGGGGCTTAGAATCAACAAGGCAGCTGATGATGCTTCAGGTATGGCGATTGCCGATAGTCTGCGAAGTCAGAGCGAGAGCTTAGGACAGGCGATAAGAAATGCCAATGATGCTATCGGTATGATACAAGTAGCCGACAAAGCTATGGATGAGCAAATTAAGATTTTGGATACGATAAAGACAAAAGCTATCCAAGCAGCGCAAGATGGACAGACTTTGGAGTCTCGCCGCGCATTGCAAGCAGATATTCAGCGACTATTAGAGGAGCTAGATAATATCGCAAATACGACAAGCTTCAACGGGCAGCAAATGCTCTCTGGCTCTTTTTCTAACAAAGAATTCCAAATCGGTGCGTATTCAAATACCACAGTAAAGGCCTCTATCGGACCTACAAGCTCAGATAAGATTGGACACGTCCGTATGGAATCCTCCTCTATTCTTGGCACAGGAATGCTAGCAAGTGCTGCAGGCAAAAACCTTACCGAAGTTGCCCTAAACTTTAGAGAAGTCGATGGGCTAAATAGCTATGAGCTAGAAACTTGCAAAATCTCTACTTCTGCAGGTATGGGTGTGGGACACTTAAGCGAAATCATAAACAAATTTTCCGACACGCTTGGTATCCGCTCGGCTTATAATGTGCTAGCTACAAGCGTAGACCCTGTAATGTCTGGCACGGTAGAAAAGCTAGTCATCAATGGCACAACAATAGGAACTGTAAATGATGTCCGCAAAAACGACTCTGATGGACGACTAATAAACGCAATAAATAGTGTAAAAGAGCGCACAGGCGTGCTAGCCTACCTTGACATCACAGGACGGCTAAACCTCTCCGCACCAGATGGCAGAGCTATACAAATCCACGCAGAGGGCGATGCGGCAAATGTCTTTGGTGGTGGGGATTTCAACGGCATATCAGGGTGGAATCACGCTATCATCGGACGCTTGACACTTATCCGCACAGATGCGCGTGATATTTTGGTAAGTGGTGTAAATTATAGCCACGTGGGATTCCACTCCGCACAAGGCACAGCAGAATACACCGCAAACTTGCGTGAGCTAAGGGGAATCTTTGGCGCAAATGTCGCAAGTGCTTATGGTGCAAATGGCAATGTCGCCCAAGCGGACTTGAATTGGAAAGGTATCGGTGCGGGTGTAACCACACTAAAAGGTGCGATGCTTGTTATGGATATGGCAGATTCTGCGCGAGCGCAGCTTGACAAAATCCGCGCCGACATAGGCTCTGTCCAGCTACAATTAGTCGTAACGGTAAATAATGTATCTGTAACGCAAGTCAATGTCAAAGCGGCAGAATCTCAAATCCGTGAAGTGGATTTCGCTAGCGAATCAGCGAACTTCTCTAAACACAACATTTTGGCACAAAGCGGTAGCTTCGCTATGGCGCAAGCAAATGCGGTGCAACAAAATGTGCTTAGACTACTTCAGTAGATTTTTGATTGCATAATCTATATGCTTTGTAGGTTTTGGCTAAAATCTACAAAGCAAAACTTCTTTGACTTCTTTTTTGATTCTTTGCAAAACCTTGCATTGCTTGTGTAAAATCTTTTTTGCACTTTTTTAGCGACTCTATCAAAAACAGGCTAGAATCAACTTTGCAATGCCCCACAATATAGTTATGATAAAAAATTTCATAATGTAGAAAAATATTTGCTTTTTTGATTTAGAATACCGCTACTTTTTGCTTGTCATTGCTTTATCAAGCAGTTTGTAGCAAATAGTCGTGTTGGTTTTTTGAGTTAGATTCCACGATATGTATAAGAAACTCTCTTTTATGTTTTTGTGTATTTTTTGCACGCCTTTAGGACAATAGCATAAAGCGCACTTACCCCACACCATAGCCACAAAAACGGGTCGATACAATAATCCCACACTCCCATTTCTCCTAAAATCTTATATGCAAATAGTCCGCACACTAGCCCCACACCTAGTCGCGCACTCACAAAATATCCGACAATAGCAAATACCCACAAACTAGCCATTTGGGTAAAAGAATCTAAATGATAAAAATCAAGCCAATATAAATTTATTTGGCTAGGCAAATGATAATTTATGCTAAAGATTCCGCCCAAAAACTCCGCATACACAACCGCCCCCACCAAAAAGATAACAACCTTTGATTTTGTATCAAAAAATGGCTGAAAACTCTCTCTACGCTCCAAAATCTGCCACCCGCTCCAAATACTCATAATCACCAAAAGCACGCTAGGTGCGCCAAGCAGGGCATACACATATCCACTTACACTAAAAGAAGTAAATGGCACAAGAAGCAAGAAAAAGGCAAGTAAGATAAATAGGGCTATCCATTTTTTAGTGCATTTGCACAATGCCTTTTGTGCGATAAAAAGCACACTTGAAACAAACACAATGCTTAGTGCGATTTCATTTGCTAGCGTGTGTATCACACTCATTGCACTTCCTTTTTGTGTGATTTTGGTTTGTATGATTTTGGCAAAAGTAGTGTGCGGATATGCTCCCGCCCATAAGTGTAAGAAATATGCACAAACTCGCTATTTACCGCCACGCTAGGATATGACACCTCCTTGCCCTCTAGCTCATCAAGTCGCATTATAGGCTCAAATATCACTTCCCCCCCCCCTAAATGCTTTTCTAAATCAGCCTGTGACATATCAAAATCTTGTAACTTATATAGCCACAGCTCCTCTCTATTGTTTGCGTTTTTTGATTCTGTATTTTTCGCGCGATTGTGTAGCAAAAATACAGAATCCCCTAGCCTAAAGAGCACAGAGGAGGAATCAAAATTTTGCAAATTTGTAGATAATGTCTTGCAACTATTTTTACCCGATTTTTCACGCTCACAAAGCGAGGCTTTCATAGAATTATCTGCTCCATACCTGCGAGACACCCCAAAAGATTTGTCAAAATCAAGCGGGATAAAACTTGGCTGAAGCTGATTTCTAGGCAAATCTTTATAAAAAGGCTTTTGTGTGGAAAGCACTTCATAATCGCTATTTATCTCTAGCAGGAGCGGATATTTTTGGGCAAACTCATTATAAATAGGTAGCACAAAGCCGCCATTATCCAAAATCATAGCGGGATTTCGCACGAGATGAGAGAGATTTAGAATCGGGGATAAATGCAACTCACGCACGAAACTTAACGAAGAAAGTTCTCTATCAAATATAGCCCAATAGATTTTGGAAGTAGCCCAGCCACCCATACTCACGCCCACTACAAACAAATGCACCCTACCCTTAGCGTCAATGAAACTCACAGGATTGCCAAGTTTTTTGATAAATTTGCCCGCCATTTTGGATAAATCCTGCGGGCACAAAATCGCTCTAGGCTCACTCCAGCCTTTATTTTTTGCAAAATCTTTTTGTGGATTTTTTTGTTGATTTTCTCTCAAATGTTTTGCGCGGGATTTATCGCTAGACTTTGCATAAGGCTTTGGTGGTGAAAAAAAACTCTGATAAATACAAACATCGCTAGCCCCCTCCCTGCTTCCTGCAAAATAAAGTAGCATATTTGTTAATATGGCATTATCTTTGTCTGCTAGCTGCAGGCTTTGTATATTTACTATCGCGCTTGCGTGAGCGGATTTTGCGCTATTTGGGACATCAAAAAATATAGGCTCTTTTAGTGGCTTGTCTATGAGAAGCTGTGCTTCTCTATCAAGCACGAAGTTTGAGTGGTTTTGCTTTTTGCTAGCAAAATATTGCACAAAATCACACAAAAGAACAACTCCAAACACACCCCAAAGCGTAAAAAATATCAAATGCTTTTTGTAGTTTTGCTTTTTGTGATTTTTGATTGTGTGTTTCAACTTTTTTCCTAGTTTATAAATTTTGTGGTTTGTGGATTTTGTGCTTACAGAAAGTTTTAGAGCAATTATAGCAAGGTTTTGGATTCTTTCATTGTGAGGTTGCTCTATCATAATTGCGCTTTACAAAATCTTGCGACAAAGCCACGATATAGCCCGCTTAAATCTTTGTAAAATTCTGCGTTATAACCACTGCTTGCAAGCAGTGGGGCTAAAATCTCACGCTGGTCATACCCCATCTCGCAGGCTAAAAACTTTATCTCGCGCTTTGCACACATTGTAATTATGGATTCTAGCACTTCGCTTCCTTTTTTGCCACCAAATAGAGCGCGTTTAGGCTCATAAGCGACATTTGGAGGCAATGGATAATCATCTGCGATATAGGGCGGATTTGAAAACACTAAATCAAAATCCAAGCTAGAATCCAAAGTATTTTTTGTGCTAGATTTTGGCTTTGGGCTAGGTTTTACGCTAGAATCTAATCTTTTTTTGCTTGGCTTTGGGCTAATCATTGTGCTAGATTTTGCACTATATTCTAGCGCAAAATCACTGCCAAAATCGCTAGGTGCTACCTCATCTAAAAGCGAGGTTTGCACTAGCTTTATGCGAGAGTTTAGCCCAAAATGTGCTATGTTTTTTTGTGCTACTTGCAGGGCTTTTTGGCTTATATCTGTGGCAGTGATAAACACCTTTTTACACATTTTTGCCACACTCACGCTTAGCGCACCGCTTCCTATGCCGATTTCTGCGATATTTTTTAGATTTTCACTCTCTATGATTTCACACACTTTTTGGATAAGGATTTCGCTCTCTGGGCGCGGGATAAGCACGCGCTCATCGACATAAAATTCATCACTAAAAAAGCTAACTCTTTGTGTCAAATATTGTATCGGCTCATTTTGCACTCGCCGATGAAGCAAGCTAAAAAACGCTTCTTTTTCTTGTGTGTCTAACTCACACTCGCTATGACCGTGCAAAAACTCACGCTTCTTTTGCAACACAAACATAAGCAAAATCTCCGCTTCAAGTCGCGCTCTAGTTATGTTAGGATTTGCCAAAAGCTGCTGCGTGGCAATCTTAAGCGCGTCTTGTATATTCATACACTCTTTTTGTGTGATTTAAGATTTTGCTTCATCATCTTGCAATGATGAGCTAATCAGCTTATCAAGTGCGCAAAGTCGCTCCAAAAGTGGCGGGTGTGTATAGTGAAAAAATGTGTAAAGCGGGTGAGAGTATGGAAATGATTTGTTTTCATTGACAAGTCGTATCAAGGCTTCTTTTAGGCAATGCGGACTTGTAAGAGACGCGCCATAAAAGTCGGATTTATATTCTGCCTTTCGGCTAAAATACGCACTCACAGGCATAACCCAAAACGCAATCACAGGTGCTATAAGCAGGAGCATAACTATCGTAGTGGCACTATTATTTAGCACATTTAGCGATTCAAACAGACAAGCAGGCAAATGCCCAGCGATAAAAAACAGCCCAAAAAGTATCCCGCCAGATATAAAAAGATTGAAAATAATATCTTTGTGCTTGAAATGTCCTAGCTCGTGCCCAAGTATGGCTAGAAGTCCATCAGAGCTTACTTTGTCCAAAAGCGTGTCAAACAGCACCACGCGCTTAGAAGTCCCAAGCCCACCAAAGTAAGCATTTAGCCTATCATCTCGCCTGCTAGCATCCATAACAAATATTCCATTTGCCTTAAAACCAGCTTTTTGCATAAGCTGTTCGATTTTGCCTTGCAAATGCTCATCATTTAGTGGGGTAAAAGTATTAAACATTGGTGCGATAAGTGTGGGGTAGAGCATATTTACAAGCACAACTAGGCAAAATATAATCCCAAATCCAGCAAGCCACCAATACTCATACTCCATAACCCATAGCAAAATCCACAGCACCAAAAAACCAAACACAACAATAAGTGCAAAGGTTTTGATAACATCAGTGGTAAAAATCGCTTTATTGGCGTTTGAAAAGCCGTATTTTTTATCTAGTATAAGTTCTTTATAGGCTTTGAAAGGCAGGTTTAGCACCCAAGAAATCAGCAAAAATCCAAGCACAAAAACGATAAATCCAAGTCCTGATTCTTCTATCAATATTTCTTGCCATAGCTTTAGTCCCACACACACCCACAGAGCAAAAACAATCGTATCATAAATGGTATTGAAAATAGATAGTTTGAGGTTGTCTATGGCGTATTTTGCAGAGATAGCATAATCTTTTGGAGGGAGAATTACAGCAGGAGATTTTGCGTGCGCTTTTATGTGTCGTATCTGTGCTATGTCGATTATCATACTTGGCAGTGTCAAAAGCACGATATATGCAAGGCAAAACAAAAGCATTTAGATTCCTTTATTTACTCTAAAATCAGCTGTTTAGTAATGTTGCTAAAAATTTTAAGTTGGTATTGTAAAGCAGAAATATAAATCTAAAAATAATGAGTTTGTAAGGATTTGACATAGTTTGCAAGGATTTTATAAGCTGCTTTTGTATAAGATTACGCCAAATGTTTGGCAAAAGGGCGGTGTCAATGAAAAAAACAAAATATATCTTTGTAACAGGTGGCGTGCTTAGCTCTCTTGGCAAGGGGATTTCCTCCTCCTCCATTGCGACACTGCTAAAGCAGAGTGGCTACCAAGTCGAAGTGCTAAAAATCGACCCCTATATCAATATCGACCCAGGGACTATGAGCCCACTAGAGCACGGAGAAGTGTTTGTAACCGCAGATGGTGGCGAGACGGATTTAGACATTGGACATTATGAGCGGTTTTTGAATACAAGCCTAAAAAAACAAAACAACTTCACCACAGGGCAAGTCTATCTATCTGTCATAGAAAACGAGCGACAAGGTAAATATCTTGGCAAAACAATCCAAATCGTCCCTCACATAGTCGATGAAATCAAAGCCAGAATCAAAGCCGTAGGAGAGGGAAATGATTTTCTCGTAGTCGAGCTAGGAGGCACGGTAGGCGATATGGAGGGGATGCCATTTTTGGAAGCGATACGACAAATACGACACGAGCTAGAATCAAACCAAGTGCTAAATATCCATGTAACGCTTATCCCGCTACTTCGCGCTGCAGGCGAGCTAAAAACAAAGCCTAGTCAGCACTCTGTCCAAGAACTCCGCAGAATCGGCATATCTCCACAAATCATCATAGCCCGCACCGAAAAACCACTTAGCAGAGAGCTAAAGCGCAAGCTCGCTTTGAGCTGTGATGTGGCAAATGATAGCGTGATAGAAGCACTTGATTCTGCAAGCATCTATCAATGCCCACTGAACTACTTAAAAGAGGGGATTTTAGTGCCGATTGCACGAGCATTTGGGATAAAGCAAATCAAGCCAGATATGCTTGAGTGGGATAGCCTAGTCAAAAAAATCCTATCCCCAAAAGATGAAGTCAAAATCGCTTTTGTCGGCAAGTATTTGGATTTGAAAGAATCCTATAAATCACTCACAGAAGCACTCATACACGCGGGGGCAAATATCGATGTGCGAGTAAATATCAAGTGGATAGATAGCCAAAATCTAGATTCTAACAATGTGCTTGAAGATGTCGATGGAGTGCTTATCCCGGGTGGATTTGGCTCGCGTGGGATAGAGGGCAAAATCCGTGCGATAACTTATGCGCGAACGCAAAAAGTGCCTTTTCTTGGAATCTGTCTAGGAATGCAGCTTGCCATTATTGAGTTTGCTCGCAATGTGCTAGGGATAAAAGAAGCAGATTCTAGCGAGTTTGATTCACGATGCAAAGAACCTTTTATCTACTTGATAGAGGACTTTATAGACCAGCAAGGAGTAAGCCAAATCCGCACACATACTTCGCCTATGGGCGGGACGATGAGGCTTGGCGAGTATGAATGCAACCTCACACAAGGAAGCACGATAGCCAAAGCCTACAATGGCGCAAAATCCATAAAAGAGCGACATCGCCACCGCTATGAAGCAAACCCTAAATACAAAAAAATGCTAGAATCTAGCGGGCTACTAATCAGTGGCGAATCCTCAAGCGGACTTATCGAAGTGGTAGAGCTACAAGAGCATCCCTTTTTTGTGGGCGTGCAATTCCACCCAGAATTTACCTCTCATCTCCAAGCACCAAATCCTATTATTTTGGAATTTGTCAAAAAAGCAATGGAATCCAAAAGATAGATTTCGCTACTATGATTTGGGCTATATAAGTGAAATATCTTTTTTTAGTGCTGTGCTTTGGTTTTAGTGCGTGCCTATTAGCAAAGCCAAGTGATAAAATCACAGCACTTACACCAAAGGCAAAGCGTGATTTTGACATTTCACAAATCGGGCAAATCTATGCAAATGGTGCTATTTATACTATACGGTTAAGCAAAATAAAGACACAAAAGACAGCCCCAAAAAGCTATAAGATTTTTTATATATTAGATGGCAATGGACATCTACCAATCGCGCTTAACGCACTCTCTAAAGCAGGATTTTTGTATGAGGGGTTGGAATCTGTGCTGATTGTCAGCATAGGCTATGGAGGCGAGTATGAGCAAGTGGCTTTTCCTGCTTTGAGGAAGCGCGACTACACGCCAAAATATAAATTGGATTGTGATGATGGTGGTAATTTTTGTGGTAGTAGTTTTATGGGCACTGATTTTAGTGATGATGATTCTTTGGGTGGTGGGGCGGATAAGTTTTTGCAAACTTTGCAAAATGATATTATCCCCTTTACGCGCTCATTTGTGCAAGAAAGATTGGGGGCGGAACTACAAGCAAAATCTGGTATTTTTGGGCATAGTTTTGGTGGGCTTTTTGTGCTGTATGCGCTTAGCAACTCTAGTGGAAACTTTAGTCATTTCTATGCAGTATCGCCTTCACTTTGGTGGGGAGGTGGCGAATTTATCGATATTGATTTTAGCAATATTAAGGGTGATTGTGCAACTTTGTGGATTATGCAAGATGAAATAAGCCAAGTAAGTGAGGTAAGTAAAGAAAGTGAGGTAAAAATCCGCACAGCAAAAATAAACTCCAAAGAATTAGCACACCTCATAGAATCACAAAACAACATAACAACTATATATAAAGCGTTTTATGGACATACGCACGGCTCTGTGGTTGCCCCAGCATTTTTGCAAGCCATAAGTGATTTTGCAAAAAGTGATTTTTAGTGGTTGTGGCTACAAAAATATGTGGCAGAGAATCTAAACTTGCCATAACAAGTAAAAGGCGTGGAAAAATTGCGCTTTTGTATTGTATTTAAACGAATGAGAGCAAAAAAAATTTATATATGATTTTTTAGCGGATTTTGACTAAAATCTATACGCAAGGCTTAGGTATTGCTCAAAACTAGGCATTACGCCTGCTACAAACTCTAGACCTCCGTTATTGATACTATGCAAGATAGAAAAATGCAAACCCAACCTAGAGCCGATTTCTATTGAAAAATGCTCCTTTATGTCAAAAATCACTCCAAGCCTTGTGCCAATCCCTATAAAAAATATATGAATGAAATCTTGTGCTTCTCCAGCAGGAATGGAGGTAGTTTGCCAACTTCCTTGAGTGCCTCCAATCATACAATAATTCCAACCCCATAAAGCACCGTTAGGCACGCATTGTCGGCTTACATTATATTTCTCATATCTTTCACTCATTATTATATAAGAGAAGCTATTATAAAATCCTAGCACTCCCCTAGCAGATGAATTACCAAGTCGCGGTATCCAATCAATCCCTACATTATGGGTAATATTGTGTATGTCTACTATTACTTCTGTATTATATCCATCATAGTAGCCGCCATAGTAGTCGTATATATATGCTGTATCACTACTGCGTCCATACCCATAGCCTAGTGAAAAATATGTCCTCCAGCGATTTGCTCCACTGCCAAAAAGATAGCCTGCTTCAAGTGTGCTACCATATCCTGCGTTAAAGTGATACATGTATCGTGTCGTGGATATATCAGCATAAATAAATATCACTTCAACCTTTGGTGCAAGTGCGATAAACCAGCCGTTTCTGTCGTTTGTGTTTGTGTAGATTGAGGGTTGTGGGGACTGAGTGTGTCTTAGTCGTCTTGATTCTTGTGAAGTGTTTGTAGCACCTGATAGTGCTGTGGATTCATCTTTGTAGAATTCTCTTTGTTGTCTTTTTGCTTCTCTTAGCTCTCTTTTTTGTGCTTGCTTTGCTTCGCGCTTATCTTTAGCTTCTCTGTCTTTTCTTTGCTTTTCCTCTTTGGCTTTGGTTTGCTTTTGTGCTTTTATCTCTTTGTTTTGTGCTTCTCTTTGGATTTTGGCTTCTAGACTTTGTCGCTGTTTTTCTAGCTTTTGCAATCTCTCGTCCAAATAGCTATCAGCTACACCAAAAGATACACTAAATAAAAATATGCTTACAAGAGAGATTTTGCACTTTTTTAAGCGAGTATTGCCCCCCCCCCCCCGCACAATTTAGATTTTGTAAGAAGTTTTTAGACAACATAAATATCCTTTACTTGGTTTTGTGTTAGTTTTTTTGTGTGAATTTTCTGCGTGATTTTGTATTTATTTGATTTTTATATACAAAAACAGCTTAGCAAAATACCAAAATCTAGATTCCACCCCCCTCTACCAATTTAATTCAATCTAATCAAGCCTAAATCAAATTCAGCCAAAATCTAAGTTGACCTATTTTGCCTCGCCTTTTCGCTTTACTTCCGCGCTTATGTGCTTCATCTTTGAATTTTAGCCTTTTTTGATTCTGGTGGTTTTGGCATTTGCTATTGTTTAGGCTAGCCTTTGCGTTTTTCTATGATTTCTTTTGCGGTGTTGTTTGGCACTTCGCCATAGTGGTCAAACTCCATACTATAAGTTCCGCGCCCCTGTGTAGCCGAGCGCAAATCTGTGGAGTAGCCAAACATTTCAGCCAATGGCACAAAAGCGTTTACTATTTTTAAGCCCATTCTGTCGTCCATCGAGTTGATTTGCCCTCTTCTGCGGTTTAGGTCGCCTATGACATCTCCCATATATTCCTCTGGGACTTCCACTTCGACTTTCATCAGTGGCTCTAGCAAGACTGCGTTTGCCTTGCGACAAGCGTCTTTAAACGCCATAGAACCTGCAATTTTAAACGCCATTTCGCTAGAATCCACCTCGTGGTAGCTTCCGTCATAAAGCGTTACTTTGCAATCCACCACAGGATAGCCTGCTAGCACACCACTTTGCATTGCTTCTTGTATACCTTTATCCACAGCTGGGATATACTCTTTGGGGATTACGCCACCGCTGATTTCATTGACAAACTCATATCCCGTGCCTGCTTCTTTTGGCTCTAGCTTGATATGGACATGTCCATATTGTCCGCGCCCGCCCGATTGCTTGGCGTATTTGCACTCTTGGGTAACCTCCGTGCGAATCGTCTCTCTATACGCTACTTGTGGCTGCCCCACTTCAGCTTCTACTCTAAATTCTCGCTTTAGTCTATCTACGATGATTTCTAGGTGTAGCTCGCCCATACCACCGATGAGGGTTTGCCCTGTTTCTTCTTGAGTGCTGACACGGAAGCTTGGGTCTTCTTCAGCTAGCTTGCCTAGTGCGACTGCCATTTTTTCTTGGTCGGCTTTTGTTTTTGGCTCTACGGCGATATGAATCACAGGCTCTGGGAATTCCATCCGCTCCAAAATCACAGGTCGCTTCTCATCGCATAGCGTATCGCCCGTAAGCGTGTCTTTTAACCCGACAAAAGCACAGATTTCGCCTGCATAGACTTCTTTTATATCCTCACGCTTATTGGAGTGCATTTTTAGCAATCGCCCCACGCGCTCTTTTTTGCCCTTAGTGGAGTTTAGCACATAGCTACCTGATTCTAGTTTGCCTCGATATGCGCGCACAAAAGTGAGCTGCCCCACAAACGGGTCGGTCATAATCTTAAAAGCAAGCCCTGCGAACTCGCCATCATCGCTAGATTCTACAAAAATCTCGGCATCATCGTTTTGTGGGTCTATGCCTTTTATATTGGTTACCTCTGTGGGGGCGGGGAGAAAATCCACCACCGCGTCAAGCAAAGTTTGCACGCCTTTGTTTTTAAAACTAGAGCCACAAAGCATAGGTATAAGACTCATAGAGTGGCAACCTAGCTTGATTCCTAGCTTTATCTCATCTATGCTTAGCTCCTCGCCACCTAAATATTTTTCCATAAGTGCTTCATCTTGCTCGGCAGCGGCTTCAATGAGTTTTTCTCGGTAAGAGTTTGCTTTTTCTTGTAAATCAGCGGGAATCTCCTCAATGTCATATTTTGCACCCATTGTTTCATCATTCCACACGATTGCTTTCATAGCGATTAAATCTATAACACCCCTAAAGTTTTCCTCCGCACCGATTGGGATATTGATAGGCACAGGATTTGCCTTTAGACGCTCTTTGATTTGGGATTCTACGCTATAAAAATTCGCACCGATTCTATCCATTTTGTTTACAAATACAAGTCGTGGGACGCCGTATTTATTTGCCTGTCGCCACACGGTTTCACTCTGTGGCTGCACGCCACCCACCGAGCAAAACACAGCCACTGCCCCATCAAGCACGCGCATAGAACGCTCAACTTCAATAGTGAAATCTACGTGTCCGGGAGTGTCGATGAGATTTACTTGGCAGTCTTTCCAAAAGCAAGTAGTTGCCGCAGAAGTGATAGTAATCCCCCGCTCTTTTTCTTGCTCCATCCAGTCCATTGTGGCGGCACCGTCGTGGACTTCGCCGATTTTGTGGCTAACACCTGTATAAAATAAAATTCTCTCGCTTGTAGTTGTTTTCCCAGCGTCAATGTGGGCTGCAATACCGATATTGCGGATTTTGTTTAGTGGGGTTTTTCTCGCCATTTGTTATTCCTTTTTGTGGCTTGTAAGCCTTGTGGCTACCAGCGATAGTGAGCAAACGCTTTGTTTGCTTCTGCCATTTTATGCACATCTTCTTTTTTCTTAAATGCTGCGCCTTTATCGCTTGCTGCGTCCATTAGCTCATTTGCTAGCCTATCTACCATTGTGCGTTCGTTTCTTTTGCGAGTGGCTTCCAAAATCCAACGAATGCAAAGCGACTGCTGTCGCACAGGTCGCACTTCTACGGGGACTTGATAAGTCGCGCCACCTACGCGTCTAGAGCGCACCTCTACAAGTGGTTTTACCCTCTCTAGGGCTTTTTCAAAGATTTCGATACCTTTTTCACCACTTTTTTCCTCTATCTTTGCAAACGCAGCGTAGATGATTTTCTCTGCTACACTTTTTTTGCCATCATACATCATTTTATTGACAAACTTAGTAACGACTTTGTTGTCATAAATTGGGTCGCCTAGAATCTCTCTACTAGGTGCTTTTCTTCGTCTCATCTAAATTCTCCTTACAAAAGTGATTTAAAGTGATTTTATGTTTTTGGAGTGATTGTGCTTGGTTGGCATAAGCTATTTTTTATCAGCCCCACCTGCTTTTGCTTTTTTCGCACCATATTTGGAGCGAGATACGCTTCGTTTTGCCACGCCTGCGGTATCAAGCGCACCACGCACGATATGATATTTCACACCGGGCAAGTCCTTTACCCGTCCGCCACGCACTAGCACGATAGAGTGCTCTTGGAGATTGTGTCCTTCGCCCGGAATATAGCTAATGACTTCAAATTTACTTGTCAAGCGCACTTTTGCGACTTTACGCAAAGCGGAGTTTGGCTTTTTGGGCGTGGTCGTATATACACGCGTGCATACTCCTCTGCGCTGTGGGCACTCTACCAATGCTGGCGACTTTGTCTTTTTGATTACTTTTTTTCGCTCTTTGCGAATTAGTTGGTTAATGGTTGGCAATGTTTGTCCTTTCGTTTAAATTTGCTACCAAGATTAAACCCAAGATTTTACAACATTTAATCTTTGTTTTCTCTTAGTTTTTTTTAGCTTATTCCAAAATCCGCAAGTTGATTTTAACTTTCTTGGGTTTTTTTGGAATCTTGCTCCTTAGCTTTAAGGATAAATCTCTTATCCTTGTATAGTCCCGTTCCCACAGGTATCATTCTACCTAGCACGACATTTTCTTTCAAATCTTCCAAGAAATCGGTTTTTGCTGCGATACTAGCCTCTGTAAGCACTTTTGTCGTTTCTTGGAAAGAAGCAGCGGAAATGATAGAATCACTGCTGATAGCCGCACGCGTGATACCAAGCAAGACTAGCTCTGCGATAGCAGGCTCTCCGCCTAGTGCGATGATTCGCTCATTTTCCTCTTTGAAATGTCGCTTGCTTACCAAGTCATTTTCGATAAAGCGCGTATCGCCAGAATCTATCACGCGCACTTGCCTTAGCATTTGGGATACAATCACTTCGATATGCTTATCAGCGATATTTACACCCTGCCCTCGATAAACTTGTTGCACTTCATTTACGATAAATCGCAACAGCTCTTTTTCTCCGCCGATACGCAAAATATCGTGGCTTGAGGTAACTCCCTCTGTGAGTGCCTCCCCTGCGTGGACAAATTCATTTGCATAAGCCAAAATCCGCTTATTTTTGTCAATGAGATACTCGCTCACTCTGCCGTCTTGAGCTGTGATGATTACTCGCTCTTTGTTTCTCACAGGCTTGCCTATGGTGATAGTGCCATCAATTTCAGCTAGCACAGCTGCATCTTTTGGTCGTCTAGCTTCAAATAGCTCAGACACGCGAGGCAAACCACCTGTAATGTCGCGAGATTTTACTGTGGCTTTTGGTGTCTTTGCTAGCACATCAGCACGAGCGACTTTGCCACCCTCGACTACCTCCGCTGAAATAGAAGTGTTTGGCTCTAGCACATAGCGTTTGACTTCTTTGTCGTTTGAGATGATGATAGAGGGCTTAAACCCAGCAGGGATATAGTCATTGATTTTTAGCTTTTTCTTGCCATCTGTTTTGTCCTCTTGCTCGGTAACAGTTACGCTTGGGACAATGTCTTCAAAGCTTACTTCCCCGTCAATATCGCTAATCACAAGGGTGTTATAAGAATCCCAAGTGGCGATTAGGTTATCGACTTTTTGGGTAGGCTCTGCGATTAGAGAATCAGGCTCCACAAGACTATTATCACTTAGCACGATTTTGGAATCTCGTGCGATATAGTGCCGTGTGGCTTCTCTGTCATTTTCATCGGCAATAACGGCAAAGATACCTTTTTCTTTGATGACATCGCCTGCCTTTATCTCGTGTCTGCGCTCCAAATGGTCACCCTCTAAGAGATAGTATTTTACGACACCTTTTTCTTTGGATAGTATCCGCTGTGAAATGGGTGCGTTGTCTTTGGCAATGATTTCGCTTGCATAAGGAATACGATTTGGAACATTCCAGCCGTCTTTTACGATGTCTATGATAGAGCCACCTTTGGCGACTTTGTAGCCACTGCTATGTGCGATATAGAGTTTGCCCTCAAGTCGCCCACTGACACCTGCAAGCTCATTTTGCTTGGCTACATCGCGTTTGCGCACCGTGTATCGCGCCTCTTGCTTGCCATTTTTGACGGTTAGGACGATTTCATCGTGCGTTGACTCAATATTCAGTGTGCCATCAAATGGGGCTTTGACTTTTGGCTCTACCACTAGCACAGCAGCGTTTCTGCGATTTACTACGATATTTTTGCCCTCTTTGTTTTTGTAGGTTTTGAGATTGTAATACCGAATAAAGCCCTCTTTTTCTGCGCGGATTTCTTTTTCCTCTTGAGTTCGGCTAGCTGTCCCACCTACGTGGAATGTGCGGAGGGTTAGCTGTGTGCCCGGCTCGCCGATTGATTGCGCAGCGATGACACCCACAGCTTCGCCCGGTCGCACCATTTTGCCCTCGCCTAGATTTAGTCCATAGCACTTAGCGCATACACCTTTAGGAGCTTTGCAGGTAACAGAATTTCGTATCGTTACAGATTTTACATTTGCTTCGATGATTCTGCGAGCTGCTCGCTCATCAATAAGTGTTTCAGCACTAAATAGCACTTCATTTGTGATAGGGTCTATCACATCAGCAGCAAGCACTCGTCCAAATACTCGCTCTTCTAGCGATTCTAGCAATTCAGAGCCATCAATAATATCGCCAATCTCTATACCCTCGTGCGTGCCACAATCTTCCATTGAGATTTTGACATTTTGGCTGACATCAATCAGCTTGCGCGTTAGGTAACCTGCGTTTGCTGTCTTTAGCGCGGTATCGGCTAACCCTTTTCTTGCACCGTGCGTGGAGTTAAAATACTCAAGCACATTTAAGCCCTCTTTGAAGTTTGAAACAATAGGTGTCTCAATAATCGTGCCATCAGGCTTTGCCATAAGCCCGCGCATAGCAGATAGCTGCCGAATCTGCGCTGTGCTACCACGCGCACCAGAATCTGCCATCATATAGATAGAGTTAAATCCGTCTTTGTCTTTGGCAATGATTGTATTCATTTTTTCGCCAAGCTCTTTGCTCGCCTCTGTCCAAATGTCAATCGTCTTGTTGTATCGCTCTGCTTCTGTTAGGATTCCGTGCTCAAACTCATCTTGAAGTTTTCGCACTTTTTGTCTAGCTACGGATATGATAGATTCTTTATTATCAGGGATAATAATATCTGCAGCAGAGATAGAAATACCCGCCTTTGTCGCATAGGTAAATCCTAGATTTTTGAGATTGTCTAGGAAAGTCGCTGTCGTGCCGATGCCTGCTTCTTTATAGACATAGTCGATAAGGACACTAATGTCTTTTTTCTTTAGCACACGATTCCATAGATTTGTGGGGACAAAGTCTGGCAAAATTGAGCGCAAAATCATTCTACCTGTGGTGGTAGTAACGGGCTGTCGCTCAATAACGGTTTGGATTTTGGCATTTATATCTAGCTCGCCTGCATCAATAGCCACCATAATCTGGTCAATATCGCTAAATAGCTTATGCTCGCCTTTAACACCCTTTTTTTCTAGGCTTAGATAATATAGTCCCAAAACCATATCTTGGCTAGGCACAGCCACAGCCTTTCCGCTCGCAGGAAGCAAGATATTCATAGAGCTTAGCATTAGCACTTTGCATTCGGTGATAGCTTCTTGGCTAAGTGGGACATGCACAGCCATTTGGTCACCATCGAAGTCTGCGTTAAACGCAGAGCAAACAAGAGGGTGAAGCTGGATTGCCTTTCCGTCAATAAGCTTGGGGTGGAATGCTTGGATAGATTGCTTATGTAGTGTAGGAGCACGGTTTAGTAGCACGGGGTAGCCCTCTACGATTTCTTGGAGGCATTCCCACACTTCATTTACTTTCTGTTCTATCATTTTCTTTGCTTGCTTTAGCGTGCTGGCATAGCCTTTTTCCTCAAGTCTAGCTAGCAAATGTGGCTTAAACAGCTCTAAAGCCATATTTTTTGGTAGTCCGCATTGGTCCATTCGCAGATTTGGTCCCACGACAATGACACTTCGTCCGCTGAAATCTACGCGCTTACCAAGTAGATTTTGGCGGAATCGCCCTTGTTTGCCCTTGATGATTTCGCTTAGGGATTTTAGTGGGCGTTTGTTTGCTCCTTTTACTGCATTGGCGTTTCTGCCATTATCAAATAGCGCATCAACGGCTTCTTGGAGCATTCGCTTTTCATTGCGAACAATGATTTCAGGTGCATCTAGCTCAAGTAGTCGTTTTAGTCGCTGATTGCGGTTAATCACGCGACGATAGAGGTCATTTACATCGCTTACGGCAAATTTCCCGCCATCTAATGCGACTAATGGACGCAAATCAGGTGGCAACACAGGAAGCACAGTTAACATCATCCATTCTGGACGATTGCCTGAATTCATAAAGCTTTCTACCACTTTTAATCGCTTGATGATGATTTTCTTTTTGGCTTCGGAGTTTGTAGATTTGATTTCATCACGCAAGGATTTTAGCAAAGCTGCCAAATCTAGCTGTTCAAGTAGCTCTTTTACCGCTTCTCCACCCATTTGTGCGACAAATCCTTTATCTGCAAAACGCTGACTAATGTTTTGGAATTGCTCCTCATTTAGCACATCATATTTTAAAACAGGCTTTGTAGATTCATTGTCATAAAACGCTTCGCTTGGCTCTTTTACGATATATGCTTCATAGTAAAGCACGCGCTCCAAGTCTTTCATCTTTACACCCAAAAGCGTGCCGATACGACTAGGCAAAGAGCTTACATACCAAATATGTGCCACAGGCGTTACAAGCTCAATATGCCCCATTCTAGAACGGCGAACTTTTGAGCTGGTTACTTCTACGCCACACTTTTCGCACACCATTCCTTTGTAGCGAGGTTTTTTGTATTTGCCGCATAGACATTCATAATCCCTCACAGGTCCAAAAATCTTGGTGCAAAATAGCCCATCTCGTTCTGGCTTAAGTGTGCGATAGTTTATGGTTTCTGGTTTTTTGACTTCGCCACGACTCCAAGAGCGGATTTTCTCTGGGCTAGCAAGCACAAGCTGGAATGAACTAAAATCTTTTGGTCGATTGTCCTCTTTGATTTCTAGTGGCTTTAGCTCGCCGTTTTCATCGGTATTGCGCTCATCATAGACATTGACATCAAGAGCTAGAGATTGCAATTCTTTTGTAAGAACATAGAATGTCTCTGGGATTTCAGACTCTCCCACAGGCTCACTTCTAGTGATAGAGCGATAGGCATTTTCGCGTCCATTTATGTCATCGGATTTTAGGGTAAGCATTTCTTTTAGCGTATGTGCTGCGCCATAGGCTTCTAGTGCCCACACTTCCATTTCCCCAAATCTTTGTCCGCCAAAGAGAGCTTTACCTCCCACAGGCTGCTGGGTAACAAGGCTATAAGGTCCCGTGCTTCGTGCGTGCACTTTTTCATCGACAAGGTGGTGGAGCTTTAGCATATACATATAGCCCACATTGACTTTTTCGCGGATTTTCTCTCCTGTCTTGCCGTCATATAGCTCGACTTTGCCGTCCATATCAATTTTGGCTAGCTCAAAGAGTGTGTCAAGTTTTTTCATCGTAGAATCCTCAAACACAGGAGTGGCAAACTTCACTCCCCTAGCCCAATCTTTGGCGCATTCTAGCAAGGTGCTATCATCACATTTTTTGATAAAATCAATGATTTTTTTATCTTTTTCATTGCTAGATTCTGCGATTTTTAGCATTTTTGCTCTTAGCTCGTCTTTGAAATTGTTTTTTTGATTTTCCAAAATCTCCTCAAGCTGCTTGCCCAATCGCTTGCCGACAAGTCCCAAATGAGTTTCCAAAATCTGCCCGATATTCATACGACTTGGCACACCTAGTGGATTTAGCACAATATCCACAGGCTCGCCATCGGCAGTATAAGGCATATCTACCATTGGCACTATCGTGCTTACAATGCCTTTGTTTCCGTGTCGTCCTGCCATTTTGTCGCCTACTTTTAGCTTGCGCTTAGTAGCTATGTAAATTTTGACTTGTTTTACGACACCGCTTGGCAAAATGTCATCTTTTTCTAGGATAGATAGCTTTTCTTCGTGCTCCTCGCCGAGTGTCTTTTTTTGCTCTAAGAAACTTGATTTGATTTTGTCATACTTGGTTTGCACAGCTTTTGGATAGCTTTTGATAAGCGTAGCTAGGGCAAAACGATTGATATTTGCTATCTCGTTTTTGGGGATTTTTTGCCCTTTTTTGTATTTTTTGCCATTGACTTCAGTATCTGCGCTTAGCTCCTCTTTGCTTAGCATAAGCCCCACGCGCAAAAGCTCCTCTTTATTTAGCATAGTAAGTCTATCGTGGTGCTCAATATCAAGTACGGATTTTTCTTGCTCATAAGCACTCTTAGCTCGCGCATCACGCTCATAGCCCTTTTTGGTGAATATTTTGACATCGACAATCGTGCCTTCTAAAGATGGTGGACAATAAAGCGATTTATTTACCACGTGTCCAGCCTTTTCGCCAAATATTGCACGAAGTAGTCTCTCCTCAGGACTTGGCTTGACTTCGCCTTTTGGAGATACTTTGCCAACTAGAATCATACCTGCGGTTACATAAGTGCCAATTCGCACGATTCCGCTTTCATCAAGGTGGGCTACTTCTTCTTCGCGCACGCCCGGAATGTCTGCTGTAATCTCCTCTGTGCCGTGCTTTAGTTCTCTTGCTTCGATTTCTTTTTCATAGATATGGTTAGAAGTGAAAGCATCCTCTTTGATAAGTCGCTCGCTTACTACGATAGCATCCTCGAAGTTGTATCCATTCCAAGGCATAAATGCTACGCGGATATTTTTGCCTAAGGCTAGCTCGCCTCTATCCATACTCGCACCATCGGCGATGATTTGCCCTGCTTCTACTCTATCGCCTTTTTTGACTATCGGGCGTTGGACAAAGCAAGTATTTTGATTGGTGCGTAAGTTTTTTTGCAATGAATAATCATCAATATATACGCTATCGCCCTCCTCGCCCAAAATGTAAATATTGCGAGAATCCACTCGCTCAACAACACCACCTCGCTTTGCTTTCACAGCTTCCCAAGAATCTCGTGCGATGACTTGCTCAATACCTGTGCCGACAATGGGGGCATCGGGCTTAAGCAGTGGGACAGCTTGTCGCTGCATATTTGAGCCCATAAGTGCGCGGTTTGCGTCATCGTGCTCTAGGAATGGAATCAATGAAGCTGCCACGCCCACAAGCATTCGTGGGCTTAAGTCGATTAGCTCTACCTCTTCGGATTTGCGCAAAGTGATTTCGCCACCACAACGAGTCTCAATAAGAGAATCTACTATATTGTTGTCTGCGTCAAGTTTGGTGCTTGCAGGGGCGATGACTTTGCCGTCTTCTTGTGTCGCTGTGAGATAGACTACTTCATCAGTAACTTTGCCGTTTATGACTTTGCGATACGGTGCTTCGATAAAGCCCAAATCATTCACGCGAGTGAAAGTTGAGAGAGTGTTGATAAGCCCGATATTTTGCCCTTCTGGGGTTTCAATAGGGCAGATTCTACCATAGTGCGTAGGATGCACATCGCGCGCTTCAAAGCCCACGCGCTCTTTTACTAGCCCTCCCTCGCCAAGTGCTGATAGGCGGCGTTTGTGCGTGATTTCGCTAAGTGGGTTTGTTTGGTCCATAAATTGAGATAACTGCCCACCTGTGAAAAACTCCATAATCGTGCTTGTAATGGTTTTTGCATTTATCAAGTCTTGAGGCATTATGCTATCAAAATTCCCACTCATCGTGGTTAGCTTATCTTTTATTGCTTTTTGCATTTTGACAAGCCCAGAGTGCATCTCATTTGCTAGCAGCTCACCTATGGCGCGGATTCTGCGATTGCCTAGATTATCCCTATCATCAATCCTAAACTTGCCTTGTCTGCCATCTTCTTGGCAATTTTTGACACCCATAAGATAGCGAGCAGATTCTATGATGTCCTCGTGTGTAAGAACTGTTACATAGTTTGGCACATTTAGTCCTAGCTTATGATTCATTTTCATTCGCCCTACGCGTGTCAAATCATACGCCTCCGCATCAAAAAACAATCGCTTCACAAACTGCTTTGCTACTTCTTTGGTAACAGGCTCACCCGGTCGCATAACCTTGTAGATTCTAATAGCGGCTAGCTCATTCTCATCGCTGATTTTCTCACTTTGCTTAAGTAGCTTTAGAGAATCTGTCTCTGCGATAAATGCGTTTATAATCGAGCTATCTACGCCATTTGCAAGGTCATTTACGATGACAAAATCTTTTAGTTTTAGCTCGGTTATTTTTTTGAGCTTTGCTTCATCGATTTGAGTCAGCGTATCAAGGATAACTTCGCCTGTTTTTTTGTCTATGATAGGCTCAAAAAGATAGCGATTTAGCAAAGTTTTAGTGGGGTATTGTATATAATCAAGCCCTTTTTCTTGTAACTCTTTTGCCTTTTTGGCACTTAGTCGCTTGCCTGAGGGCACTATGACTTCGCCATTTATGTCTTTTATGTCAAATTCTACCCTACCCTCAAAATCCGCAGGATTAAACTTAATAAGAAATGTATCTTTTTGGATTTTGATATTTAGGCTTGGGTAAAAGATTTTCAAAATATCCATTTTGCTATACCCAAGTGCGCGCAAAAAGATAGTCGCAGGGACTTTGCGCCGCTTGTTTATGCGGACAAACATTGTGTCTTTGGCATCATATTCAAAATAAAGCCAAGAGCCTCTATCAGGGATAATCTGCCCCATATATATAGGCTTATTTACGGTTGAAGTAGAATCATCTTGCTTAAAAATCACACCGGGGCTTCTGTGTAGCTGATTTACTACTACGCGCTCTACGCCGTTTATGATAAAGCTAGTGCGGTCTGTCATCAGCGGAATCTCACGCACAAAAATGCTTTGCTCTTTTCTGTCCTTTGGCGCGAGTTTATCGCCTTTTTCGTCTTTTTCCCATTGGATAAGTTCGACTTTGAGTTTTAGTGGGATGGCATAAGTAATCCCTCGCTCCATAGCCTCTCTAATGGTATATTTAGGCTTGCCATACTCGCAACTTTTGTATTCAAGTGTAATGCGATTTTGGACATCTTGGATAGGGAAAATGGATTTAAACACTTTCTCTATGCCACTTTCTTTGCCATCGCGAGGATACAAAAACGAATCATAGCTATCGCGCTGCAAAAGCAAAAGATTTGGCACTTCTAAGCCTTGCTGTTTAGCAAAATCAATGCGAAGTCTATTTTTGGCTTGTGTTTTTGACATTTGATAATCCTTAAAGAAGTATTGAGCTACACCCTAAGAGATTGTAGCACTTGATATGCAAAATATATTTTTGTCGTAGAATTTATACATTTTGCGTATCATAAAAATGAGATTTTAGAATTTATGTTTAGAGATGTTCTTGGGTTTTAAATCCCTTTATAGAATCTGCCTGATAACTTTAAAGTGATTTAATCTCTTTGGTGCTATCCCGCTACGTTGCTTGTGTAATATTGCCACTAAGATTTTGCAATCTCTGCTTAAAATCCCATAAACTACATTTGTAGCACCAAAACAACCCGCTTACGCCAACTATCCTACTAATTCTACAATCTCTTAGGGTGTAATGACAAAGCCTAGAATGTGCTAGATTCTAGGCATACAAACTTTTAAGCAACCTACTTTTGTAAGTTTGGCAAAAGCTATTTGACTTCTACTTTTGCACCCGCTTCTTCAAGCTTTTTCTTAAAGGCTTCAGCGTCATCTTTATTGACACCTTCTTTTATGGTGTGAGGAGTTTGCTCGGTAGCGTCTTTTGCTTCTTTTAGTCCAAGTCCTGTGATTTCACGCACAGCTTTGATAACGGCGATTTTGTTTGCACCCGCTTCGACTAAGACAACGCTAAATTCTGTCTTTTCCTCTGCGCCACCTGCTGCTGCGCCACCTGCTGCTACTGCGCCTGTGACAACGGTAGGTGCAGCACTAACGCCAAATTTTTCCTCAAACGCCTTTACAAGCTCGGAAAGCTCTAGGACTGATAGTCCGCCAATGTAGTCTAGGACTTCTTCTTTTGTGATAGCCATTTTTTCTCCTTTTTATGTGGTTAGTTTTGTTCTTTTTGCTTTCGTAGATTGTCTAATCCTGTGGCAAAATATCGTGCAGGAGCAGTCCAAACAGACAAAAGCATACCGATGAGTTCTTCTCTGCTTGGGAGTTTTGATACAGCGATAATATGTGCTTTATCCACTTTTTCGCCTTCAAAACAACCTAGCTTGATAGAAAAACTCGCTTCATTTGCGCTTGCAAACTTGACAACTATCTTTGATAGCGCAATTTGGTCTGCTCCCCAAATAAAGATATTGGTATCTTTTATATCCAAATCTGGGTAGCTAGAATTTTTTAGCGCAATGCTTGCAAGTGTGTTTTTTATCACTTGGACTTTTGCACCAGCTGCACGAGCCAAACCTCGCAACTCTTCTAGCGATTTGACACTTGTGCCTTTGTAATCGCAAAGAAGCAAAGCATTAGCCGCTTTGAATTCTTGTGTAAGATTGTCAATGAGTTCTTGCTTTTGGGTTTTTGTCATCTTTCCTCCTTTCAGACGAGACTTATACAAGGCAACTAGAATCTAGCAATTAAGCTGTTAAGCCCTCGTAGTCATCAGTCTAAGATAAATGGATTCTCCTAAAGATTTGTTTTGTGTTGGGATTTTAGATTGTTTTGTCGTCCTTTTTTATGTTTTTTTTGTTGCTTTGATACACTCTAGTTGTGCCCTTATTACTTGTATTTTCTTACTTGCGAAATGATTGTAAAGGGGGCTTTGCAGGATATTAAGATTACTGATTTATTCCTTATCTAGCGTAGTTATCCCAAAAATTAGCAGAATCAATAAACTTTATAAGTAATTTTTTGAGATTCTCAACTCTTTTACACTTAGCAATCATTGCCCTAGCTACAAATCAACCTACTCAACATACGCAATACTTACGCAACATCACGCGACTAATCTCTATGTGATTACTTCACATCCATCAAAATCTGTGCATCTAGCTTCACTGCAGGAGACATTGTCAAAGATAGAGCACCACCGCGGATAAACTTACCTTTCGCACTAGAGGGCTTTAAACGATTGATTGTTTTTACTAGCTCTAGCATATTGTCGCGGATTTTATCCTGCGGAAAGCTTGCTTTCCCTATTGGTGCGTGTATATTTCCTTTCTTGTCTACGCGGAAATTTACCTGTCCACTTTTAGCATTTGATACTGCCTTGCTTATATCAGCGGTAACTGTGCCTGTTTTTGGGTTTGGCATAAGTCCTTTTGGTCCTAGTATTCTACCCACCTTGCCAACAAGTGCCATCATATCTGGCGTAGCTATAACCATATCAAAATTTGTATTGCCGTTTTTAATCTCTTCTGCCAAATCATCTGCACCGACAATATCTGCACCTGCTGACTTTGCTTCATCAGCCTTTGCCCCCTTGGCAAACACAGCCACACGCACTTTTTTGCCTGTGCCGTGTGGCAAAACAACTGCTCCGCGAATCATCTGGTCGGCGTGGCGAGGGTCTACACCTAGCCGCAAGGCGATTTCGACCGTCTCATCAAACTTCGCCGAAGCAAGTGATTTGACCGTGCTAATTCCAGAATCTATGTCATAGAATTTGCTTTCATCTATCTTTTGCAATAGACTTTGGATTCTTTTTGCTACTTTCATAGTCTCATATCTCCTTAAAATTTTGGATTCTTAATCTGTGATTTCAATACCCATAGAGCGAGCACTTCCAGCCACTATCTTTTTGGCTGCCTCTATGTCATTGGCATTTAAATCCTCCATTTTTGTATTGGCTATTTCTTCAAGCTGTTTGGAGGTTAGTTTGCCTATCTTATTTTTTAGTGGATTGTCAGAGCCTTTTGTGATATTGGCGGTCTTTTTGATTAAATCCGTTACAGGAGGTTTTTTGGTAATAAATGAGAAACTTTTATCTTGATACACAGTGATGATGACAGGAATATTGAAGTTTCCCATATCTTTGGTTTTCTCATTAAACGCCTTGCAAAACTCCATAATGTTGATGCCTCTTTGCCCCAAAGCTGGACCTACGGGTGGAGAAGGATTTGCTTTGCCTGCAGGGATTTGTAATTTTAATTCGCCTACTACTTTTTTTGCCATTTTTTTACCTCTCTAATAAGATTATTTGCTGATTTAGATGATTTTCTCTACTTGTGAATATAGTATTTCTATCGGTGTATTTCTACCAAAGATAGAAACATTTAGTTTTAGCTTTTTATGCTCTATGTCATAGCCCTCAACAGTCCCAGTGAAGTTTGCAAATGGACCTTCATTTATACGGACAACCTCGCCTTGTTCAAACGAAATCTTAGGTTTAGGAGCAGCACGGTTTTGCACTTTTTCAAGAATATGAGCTATGTCGCCCTCTCCGAGTGGAGTTGGCTTTTTGCTTTCGCCTATGAAACCACTCACCTTTGGCAATGATTGAATCGTATGCCAAAGCGAAGTGTCTAAATCAACATTTATAAACACATAGCCCGGATATAAACTCCTAGCACTTACCTTTTTGACACCATTTTTTATCTCATATACATCCTCAGTGGGAACTATGATTTCTTTTAGCCTATCTTGTATTTGATACTGCTCGACTAGATTTTCAATAGCTCTTTTTACGGATTGTTCGCTTCCAGAATAGGTCTGTATAGCATACCAGCTCAACGACATACAAGTCTCCTAAGTTTCTATAAAATACTAGACACAGAAGCAGACAAAATCAAATCAACTAATCCCAAAAACAATGCAATAACAAAAACAACCACCACGACAGAAATAAGAGCGTTGCGAATTTGCTCTTTGGTAGGAAAAATTACCTTAAAGAGTTCCTCTTTTGCCGTTCTGTAATAAGAGATTATTTTTTTCATTGTTTTTAAAGCCTTAGTCTTTTTTATTTTGTTGGGTTTGATTAGCTCAATACAAATGGCAGGTCAGGAGGGACTCGAACCCCCAACAGTCGGTTTTGGAGACCGATGCTCTACCATTGGAGCTACTGACCTTTAAAAGCTAGGGAATCTACTTAGAAAACTAAGTAGATTCTGCAAGATTCTAGCTTTTTAGCTTAACTTCCTTATGAACAGTATGCTTGTTAAGCCGAGGGCAGAATTTCTTAAGCTCCAGTTTCTCTGTCTTTGTCTTGGCATTTTTCGTTGTGCTGTAATTTATATCACCACACTCCGAACATTTTAAGCCAATCTTTACCACATTGCCTTTTGCCATCTTGTAGCCTTACTTGATGATTTTGCTAACAACACCAGCACCAACAGTCCTGCCACCCTCGCGGATAGCAAACTTCGTGCCCACTTCAAGCGCGATTGGGCTGATAAGCTCAACCGTGATTTTGACATTGTCGCCGGGCATTACCATTTCTACACCATCGGGTAATTTGATAGAACCTGTTACATCGGTAGTGCGCACATAAAATTGTGGGCGATAGTTATTTACAAATGGAGTATGTCGCCCGCCTTCATCTTTGGATAGGACATAGATTTCACCCTCAAATACGCTATGAGGAGTGATAGAGCCGGGCTTACAAAGAACCATACCACGCTCTACCTCTTCTTTTTTTGTTCCACGCAAAAGGATACCGACATTATCGCCAGCTTCGCCTTTATCAAGCTCTTTTCTAAACATTTCTACACCTGTAACGGTAGTTTTTTGTGTGTCGCGGATTCCAACGATTTCAACTTCATCGCCCACTTTTACTACACCACGCTCAATCCTACCTGTAACAACAGTTCCGCGTCCTGCGATTGAAAACACATCTTCGACAGGCATTAGGAATGTCTTTTCTGTGTCGCGCTCGGGTGTTGGAATATAAGCATCTACTTCAGCCATAAGCTTTAGGACTTTTTCACCCCACTCACCCACACTGCCTGATTTTGCCTCCTCAAGTGCTTTGAGTGCAGAGCCAGCTACGATAGGTGTGGTGTCACCGGGGAATTCATATTGGCTTAGCAATTCACGCACTTCCATTTCCACCAAATCAAGCAACTCTTGGTCATCTACCATATCTTGCTTGTTTAGAAAGACTACGATGTAAGGCACGCCCACTTGGCGAGAAAGCAAAATGTGCTCTCTGGTTTGAGGCATAGGACCATCGGCCGCTGAAACAACTAGAATCGCTCCGTCCATTTGTGCTGCACCTGTAATCATATTTTTTACATAGTCAGCGTGTCCGGGACAATCCACATGCGCATAGTGGCGATTTTCTGTCTCATACTCAATGTGAGAAGTAGCGATAGTAATACCTCTTTCACGCTCTTCAGGCGCATTATCAATCTTGTCATAGTCTTTCATTTCTGCAAGACCTTTTGTTGATAAAACAGCTGAAATAGCAGCACTTAGTGTTGTTTTGCCGTGGTCTACATGCCCAATAGTCCCAATATTCACATGGGGCTTGTTTTTGACAAATTTTTCCTTTGCCATAAGAATCTCCTTAAAAAAATTTCAAAGTCTTGGATTTTATCTTAAAGTTCTTTATGCGAAGCTAAAAAACTTTAAAAAACATCACAAAAACTAAGATGACGAGAAAAACTGGAGCCCATAAGCGGGATTGAACCGCCGACCTCTTCCTTACCAAGGAAGTGCTCTGCCACTGAGCTATATGGGCTTTTACAAATGGTTGTTTTAGAGAGTGAGTAAATGAAAGCATTTATTCAGCTCCCAGTGGTGGAGCGGGAAACGGGGCTCGAACCCGCGACCCTCAGCTTGGAAGGCTGATGCTCTAGCCAACTGAGCTATTCCCGCAAATACCATTTTGGCTACCACACCTAGAATCAAACAAGAATCTAAGATGGTGGTGAGTCGTGGATTCGAACCACGGAAGACATAGTCAGCAGATTTACAGTCTGCCCTCGTTGGCCACTTGAGTAACTCACCAAAATAGCAAAAACTGGTCAAACGCCAAATGAGATAGATTCTCTTTTGTTTGTGGTTGTAGAAATGGAGCTGGTTAAGGGACTTGAACCCCCGACCCTCTGCTTACAAGGCAGATGCTCTACCAACTGAGCTAAACCAGCATAGGCTAAAAACAAAAAAACGCTTAACGCAAAAAATCATAAAATGCAAGGCTTTATGAGGTATTTTTGAGTTCAAATTTTGTATCCACATTTTCAATGTGGTGTTTTTTATGATTCTCAATCAAGTTTAGACAAAACTCAAACAAAATTTAAAAAAGAAAACTGCGATTATATACAAATTGTGGCTTTTTTGTCAAGGGTGGAACGCTTATTTTAAGCATTTTTTATGTGAATTGTTACTTTTGGGGATATTTTTGCAAATATTACTCAATAAACACGACACAAAAAACGCCGTATAAATCAAAAAAAAAAAAAATCTCTCGCAAGCAAAAAATTCATAAAATCCACTGCCAAAATCCCAAGAAATTCCACAGATTTCTTCTGCGACACTTGCCCAAGCCCAAAAATCAAAAGCGGGCTTTTTACCGCTGTTTTAAGCGTAATTTAATATTTTTTTAATTATAGTTCAGTTTGCAAAAAATTTAGGTAACTTTTATTTTTACCTTTTTAGCTATTTTTGCGCAATTATATTAACATTATCGTGGTGCATTTATGGCGCATTTGCAAAGCATATCAGTCCAAGCATAGCCAGTCTATGTAAAAATACAAAAACTTTACCAAAATGTCAAAAAGATTGTCTAAAATACTTGATTAAAACTACAAAAAACACTAAAAAGGTGGAATCCATAAATGTCAAAACCCCAATCCCCCCAAACCATCACAGAAAAAATATTTTCTCATCATTGTGGCAAAAAAGTCTATGCCGATGAAATCATAGAAACAAACATTGATATGGTTATCGGCAATGATATTACCACCCCACTATCCATAAAAGCCTTTGAAAATTCAGGTGCAAGCAAGCTAGCAAATCCAGATAGTTTCTGCATCGTGATGGACCACTACATACCTGCAAAAGACATTCTCTCCGCAAATCAAGCTAGAATATCACGCGATTTTGCCAAAAAACACTCCTTAAAGCACTACTTTGATGAGCGAGATATGGGCATAGAGCACGCACTTTTACCAGAAAAAGGCTTGGTAGTCAGCGGAGATGTCATCATCGGGGCAGATTCTCACACCTGCACTCACGGCGCATTGGGTGCGTTTAGCACGGGGCTTGGTAGCACTGATTTGGCTTATGCGATGATAACGGGCAAAAATTGGTTTAGAGTGCCTCGCTCTATCAAGGTAAATTTTCGTAGCGAAAATATCAAAAACGGCAAAAGCACAAGTATGGCAAGGGGAATCTATGGAAAGGATTTAATCTTAGAAGTGATTCGCAGGCTTGGCGTTGATGGCGCACTGTATCAAGCACTAGAGTTTGGTGGAGAAGCCATAAGCACGCTTAGTATGGATGATAGATTTTCCCTATGCAATATGGCAATAGAAGCGGGGGCAAAAAATGGCATAATCCCACCTGATGAGATAACAAAAGAATTTTTGGATTCTAGGAAAAAAGCAAATGGAGGTTTGAGGGCAGAGCCTATCTTTCACACAAGCGATGAGGGAGCGAAGTATGAGCGCGTGCTAGAAATCGACACAGACACACTAGAGCCACTTGTAGCATATCCGTTTTTGCCAAGCAATGGCAAAAGCATAAGCCAAGCGACAAAAGATGATATAAAAATCGACCAAGCCTTTATCGGTAGCTGCACGAATGGACGCCTAAGCGATTTGCAAATTGCGGCCTCTATCCTAAAAGGCAAAAAAATCCACTCTGATGTGCGGCTAATCATCACACCGGGCACACAAGCTATCTACAAAGCCGCTCACAAGCTAGGCTACATAGATACCCTCCTAGAATCAGGTGCACTTATCTCAAATCCCACTTGTGGAGCTTGTCTTGGCGGATATATGGGGATTTTGGGAGATAATGAAAAGTGCATAAGCACGACAAACCGAAATTTCATAGGCAGAATGGGCTCTCGCAACTCACAAGTGTTTTTGGCAAATTCTGCAGTAGTGGCTTACTCCGCGATAGCAGGCAAAATAGCCGACCCAAGAGAAGTACTATGAATGCGTTGTAAATATACTTGTGGATAAAAGCTGTGAGATTTTCATAAAAATCGCAAAATTTAGCGAAAGGATTTTTGTGATGCAAAATTAAGATTTTGCAAAATCCTAATGAATCTTTAAGATAAAAAACAAGTGGCATAAGGAGAGAGAGTAGCGTTAAAGAATGTAAAAATAAAGTGGAGCAAGGAAAAAGTAGCATTAAAATGGTGTAGGGAAAATTATCAAGGAAAACTTGTGGTATTGATTTGCAAAGCAAGGCAAAGCAAGGCAAGCAAAATAAAACAACAAGGCAAAATAGCAAGATAGAATCAGTGTAAAACAAGCAGGACAAATTAGGAGTAGCAGGAGTAGTAAATGGAAAAAGTGGCAAAAAGTAGTCAAGGCAAAATGGGGCAACACCAAGCTATACGCGAAATACGCTTGATACATTGGCAAAATCACCAGCGAAATCAAACCACACAAAATCACAAAAATAGGCAAAATCTACAAAATCCAAAATCTTTTGACATACTTCAAGTTTTTGGCATTTTAGGTATTTTTGACACAAAAAGGGAGGATATTTG
>NZ_NXLN01000023.1:0-45084 GCF_003364135.1 Helicobacter sp. MIT 01-3238 | reverse complement strand
ACACAGATTCTAGCGACAACCTAAAAGCAACTTCTCTAGGCAAAATCACAGCTTATGGACACAAAGACTCTTCTTCTACCTACTCATCAAGTGCGGGGACAATCTCACGCTCTTTGCTAGAATCAAACCCAAGTGGGAATGGCGATATAACCTCAATCCTGCGCTTGCTTCCAAATGTGCAGTTTGACAACTCCCAATTACGAAGCACTTCCCCCGGTGAAATCGACCCTGCAAATATCTCCATAAGTGGCGGGCTTTTTTGGCAAAATAATTTCCAACTTGATGGGTTTAATATGAACAACGACTTAGACCCGCACGGCAGCACCACAAACAACCAAACCTCCATACGCTCCACAGGCTCGCAAGGGCTAAACATCGACACAAGCCTTTTAGAATCCATAACCGTGCAAGATAGCAATGTTAGCGCAGCTTATGGAGGATTTAGCGGCGGGGTGGTGGAGGCAAATGTCCGCAGAGCACGCAAAGATGACGGAGGCTTCAAAGGCTGGCACGGCAATATCTCATATCAATTCACACAAGGCAATGCCGACCCTCAAAAATTCTCCCTCACTAAGTATCATTATGATGAGCGCGCGGAGAGCAGTCTCTTTTTAAGCGCAGATGAACGCTACCAACCAGAATTTTTCAAATACTCTATCAAATCAAGCCTAGAGGGGCATATCACTAAAGATTTAGGATTAGTAGCGAGCTTTACCACCACACAGAGCATTATCCCACTAAGCTCATATCGTAATCTCGCCTCATATCGCTATGGAAACGATTTAGACAAAAAGCGCGAAAACAAACGCCAATCCTACAACTACTACCTAAAAGCGCATTGGAATCCACGAGAAAACCTCACACTAGAAGCAAATCTAGGCTATGCCCCGCAGTATAACACTTACTACAATGACGCTGCGGCAAATAGCTACTATGAAATGCGAAGCGGAGGCTACCAAGCGGGACTAAAGGCGTTATGGCAGCTCCCAAAAGCCCTATGGACACAATCGCTAGGACTATCCTATGTAGAAAACTCACGCAAAAGCGATGCGAACTACTTTTATCAATGGTTTCGCAGTGTGGATAAAAATGGTGGTGGCACAAATTTACTTGTGTTTGAGGGTGGGTTTGGCGATTTAGACCAAACCCAAGCCACCACTACTTATAAAAGTGATTTAAGCTTTGAGCCGCTACAAATCCACCGCCTAAGCAACAATATCCGCTTAGGCTTTGAAATCTCTCATCTCTACATTGGGCGCAATCGCCCAACCGACCATTATTGGATGCAGGGCAATCCTACAAGAATGACTACGGTGCAACATTGCGGGGTGGATTCTCTAGGATATGATGGGCTTTGCTCTTCTTCGCCACTATTGCAAAACGGGCAACCTATGACAAGCGGGAGTGGTGCTGGCGGGCAATTTGCCACACAAATACGAATCAACAAAGCAAATAATTTTGTCTTTAATGGGCTAAGCTATGGAGTCTTTGCAGAAAATGATATGCAGCTAGATTTTGGCTTTATGGGGCTTCTTAACATTCGTCCGGGCTTGCGCTTTGATGGGGATAGCTATATGGGCAAGCACACTATTGCGCCGAGATTTTCGCTAAGTTATGTTACACCCGCGCCAAGAGAGTGGCAAACCAAACTCACATTTGGAGCAAATCGCTACTATGGGCGCAATTTGCTAAGCTTTTGGCTCTATGCACAGCAAAGCAAAAGCTGGGAGGTGTGGCACAGGCGAATGTGTGATGATGCTGCTAATGGTCAAGCAAATGGATATACTTGCAGTAGTGGCGCAAATGCGCCTAGCGATTGGAAGCGCAACAATGATTACAACCTAAGTAGCTTTTTTCACTTTGAAAAACTTCGCGTGCCTTATGATGATGAACTAATGGGCGGTATCACACAACAACTCGGAATCTTCGAGCTAAGCGCAAAGTATATTATGCGTTTTGGACGCGATGAAGTGATGAGGCAAGATACGGGAAATGCTCAAACGCGCAGCGATTCGTATTGGAACAATAACGGCAGCTCACAAAGCGACATAATAGCGGTAATACTACAAAATACACAGCCTATAAACACCTTTGGAATCGCTCATCACTATTTGTTTGCCTATGATGTTACGCAAGTAAAGCGCAGTTACAACATTTGGCTAAACACGCATAACGGCGTGGATAGAGATGATGATGAATATGCTAATAACGAGCTTATCTACTATGATGGGGCTCTCATACGCTACCGTGATAGACCTGTGGAAAACTTCGCGCGACCATTTACCCTGCGACTTACCACCACGCATAGCTTCAAAATCTCGCGCACAAAGTGGCTGTGGAACAACTTTTTTCGTTATCGTGGCGGGTTTGATAGAATGATAAATACCGCGCAAACCATAAGCATAAATGGCACGAATTATCAGCGGTTTGACAAAATGCACTTCAAAGCGGCATTTAGCTGGGATATGCGCATAGGAATGGAAGTAGATGTCTATCGTGGCAAAAAAATGCGAAACATACTTTATGTCAATGTGGATATTTATAATGTGCTTAACGCACGCAATATGACAACGCTCCAAGCCACAGGCGTAACAACCACTAATGGCGCGATAACTCCCGGGATTGCTTCTGCGGGAGCTTATGCAGTGTATGAAATGGGACGGCAGTTTTGGTTTCAAGTGGGATATAAATTCTAAAGGGGGGTTAGGCAATGAAAAGAGCAATCAAAGATTTATTTTTTGTAGGGTTTATAATGATTTTATCATCACAAGGACTTAAATCAAGCGATTTATTTGAATCGTCAAAATCCATAAATAGTGGCGAAGTAAGCGGATTTATACTAGGGCTTGGTGCGTCTTATGGCTCATTTGGATTCGCACAATACAGCGAAACACAAACCACTATCGTAAGCAATAAAGCCACAGCACAAGGTGGCACTACCACGACTACTACCATAACGCCACTTTCAACTATCAGTGCAAATGGCTATGGCGCGGGCGGTGGAATTATCTTGGGCTATCAGGGATTTTTAGAGCCTTTTAAGCAAATGGTGCAGTTTGGAGTGCGTGTATATGGCGACTTAAACGCCACAAAAACGCATATAAGAAATAACGACAAATTATATAACCCCACAATGCTACGATATGGACTAAATATCAATATGATGATAAATTTTATCGTAGTGAAGCGTGTGTTTGGGCTTGGGCTATTTGCAGGGGTGCGAATCGGTGGGATTTCGTATTTGGGTAAAGACATAGATAATATCAATAAGGAATTGCGCAAACTAAATAATGGCAATTTCCCCAAAAGCAGATTTGACTTAGGCATAAATGTAGGGCTAAGAGCAAATATCGCTAGAAATAGTGGGGTTGAGTTTATTTTTGCTTTGCCTATGTTTGAGCTTGATTACAAAGCAAATAAAGAGCGTGTAAATAAATCAAATGGACAAACTACAACCACCATAAATCGCTTAAGAGGCGACTTCAAAGAGCAGTGGAGCGTGGGCTTGCGCTACACTTGGACATTTGATTAGTGGCGTAAAATAAAAATGTGAAAATCTCTAACACAAAAGATTTTCATAAAAAGTGTGTATAAATGTAATCTTTTGTGCTTTTTGCCAAGCGACAAACCTATCTTTTAATCGCAAATTTATCAAAATAGCATAATATTTAGTGTCTTAAATTTCTTAAAAAGAGGTGTAAAATGAGTTTTATCGATGACATTAAAGCAAAGGCAAAGGCAGATATTAAAAAAATCGTGCTCCCAGAGACAAGCGACATACGCACGCTAGAAGCAGCGAGCGCGATTTTGGCAGAGGGCTTTGCAGAGGTGATTTTGGTAGGCGATGAGGGCGAGATAAACTCACGCGCTAAAGACAAGGGACTAAGCGTAGCCAAAGCAGAGTTTATAAACCCAGCTAGTAGCCCGCTTTTAGAAGAGTTTATCAAACTTTTTGTAGAATTGCGCGGGGCAAAGGGAATGGATAGCGCGCAAGCAAAGGATTTGCTCCTTAATAATCCTTTGTATTTTGGCGTGGCGTTGGTGCGAAGTGGCAAAGCAGACGGAATGGTAGCGGGTGCAATAAATGCCACCTCTGATGTGCTGCGAGCGGGACTGCAAATCATCGGCACGGCAAAAGATTCTAAAATCGTATCGAGCTTTTTTGTGATGGTCGTGCCAAATTGCGATTTTGGGCTTAATGGAACATTTGTGTTTGCTGATTGTGGATTGGTGCAAAATCCTAGCGCAGAGGAGCTCGCACATATTGCCATTAGCTCGGCAAAGAGCTTTGAAGCCCTTACCAAGGCTACGCCCTATGTGGGATTGCTAAGCCACTCCACTTATGGCAGTGCCAAGCACGCAGATGTGGATAAAGTGATAGAAGCGCGTGATATTGCCAAAAAGCTCGCGCCACACATTGCTATTGACGGGGAGCTTCAGCTTGATGCGGCAATCGTGCCAAGCGTGGGAGAATCTAAAGCAAAAGGCTCAAATGTCGCAGGCAAGGCAAATGTGCTGGTATTCCCTGATTTAGATTCTGGAAATATTGGCTACAAACTCGTCCAAAGGCTTGCTAAGGCGGAAGCGTATGGTCCTATCACACAGGGAATGGCAGCCCCTATCAATGACTTATCACGCGGGTGTAGCGCACAAGACATTGTGGGTGTAGCCGCACTTACCGCCCTGCAAGCACAAGACACGAAGTAGCCACGAAGCAATAAAAAATGCCAATAAAGCAAGAATCTAGCCCACACCTTAGCCCACAGCATATCTCTAGCGATACACAAGACACAATCGTAGCAATCTCTACGCCAAATATTGTGGCAAGTCGTCTAGATAGTGGCGGGGAAGGTGGGGTAAGTAGTAGTGGAGCGGGTAGTGCGGTGGGAGGGGGCATAGCCATAGTTCGCTTAAGTGGCACACAAGCCCTAAAAATCGCTTCTCTCATCGCCGTGCCTATAAAAAACAACACTTCAAACCCTAGCTACAAAAATCCAAGCAATCAAATAATTAACCAAGAAGTTAATCAAAAAACTAACCAAGAATCTAGCAAAGACAAAAACCAAATCCCTACACAAAATCCAAGTGCCACACAAGCAAAAGATACAAACACCACACAAGCAAAATCAAAAATAGATTCTATCGATTTATCCCCACGTCACGCTACGCTGTGCAATGTCTATGACAAAGGGGGAATCTTACTTGATGAGGCTATCATCATCTATTACAAGGCCCCACATAGCTACACTTGCGAAGATGTCATCGAAGTGCATTGCCACGCAAGTGATATTATCGCACAAAAGGTGCTACAATCCTGCTTACACTATGGTGCTAGGCTCGCACGCGGGGGGGAGTTTACCAAGAGGGCGTTTCTAAATGGACGCATTGACTTATCCCAAGCAAACGCTATCGCTCAAATGATAGCTACCAAAGATGCTTATCTGCAGAGTGCCCTTATATCCCAGCTAAAAGGCTCGCTAGGGGATTTTGTGCGTGAGGTGCGTGAGGTGCTGTATTTCACGCTTGCAAGTGCGGAAGTGATGATTGATTATAGTGAGGAGGATATTCCAAGTGAGCTTATAAGCGATATACACACCAAGCTAGAATCCTTGCGCATAAGGCTTGCTAAAATCTATGATTTTTCCACCACTAGAGCCAAAATCGGCAACGCGTGGAAGCTAGCAATCATCGGCAAGCCAAATGTCGGCAAATCTTCACTTCTAAATGCGATTTTGCTCCAAGAGAGGGCGATTACCTCAAGTATCGCAGGCACGACACGCGATAGAATCGAAGAGGAAATCATAATTGACGGTAGCATTGTGCGCCTTATCGATACCGCAGGCATACGCACTAGCACAGATATGATAGAATCCAAAGGCATACAGCTAAGTTTGCAAGCCTTGCAAGAAGCAAACATTGTCCTTGCGATTTTTGATAGCTCACGACTGCTAGATAGCGAGGACACTCAAGTGCTAGACGCGCTAAGCAAAAACAAAAAAGACAAAAAAATTTTAGCTATTTTTAACAAAAGCGATTGCAAAAATGTCCTAAAAAGCCAAGACATAAAGCATATAGAAAATCTATGTGATGAAAGCCTAGCCATAAGTGCGCTAGATGTCGAGCGCACCGCACACACACTCCAAGAGAAGCTAAAAGAAATCATCACCAAAAGCAATCTAAATGGCGAAGTGATTTTGAGTGCGTCCTATCAGCTAGAATCCCTAAAAGCAAGCATTGCTAATCTTGATTTGGCATTGCAAAGGCTAGACACAAGCGAGCTAGAGCTCTTTGCCTATCATATAAAAGATACGCTAGAATCTATCGGGCAAATCACTTCGCCATATACAAATGAGGAAATGCTAGATAAAATGTTTTCTCAATTTTGTCTTGGCAAGTGACAAAATGTGATAGAAGTTCAAAAGTGCGCTAAACAAGGAGAATCTATGAGAGTTTGTATATTTGCATTGTGTGTAGTGTTTGGAAGCGGTTGTATGAGTGTTTGTATGGCGGATTCTAGCATAAAATCTAGCCCAAAATCTAGCTTAGATTCTAGCGTGGATTCTACACTAGAATCTAGCGCGGATTCTAGTGAATCAAGCAGTGCAAAATCTAGTAAAAAATCTAAATCCAAAAAAGATTTTAGCCCTACTTCAAATTTTGCTTTAGGGGTTTTTGGCAATTTTGGCTCGATGATGGGTGGTGGGGTAGAAGCTGGATTTTGTATCTATTGTGGCGAAGTGTGGCAGGTGCGAAACGCCATATCACTTGAAGCAAAAGGCATAAAATTACACAGCGATTCTTATGATAGCCTAGCCCTCATCGCACACGAAAAAGTCATATTTAGCGCGACACTTGGTAGCTCTCTAGCCTCACGCATAGGGTTGCCATTTTTTCGTCCATATCTGCATATCAGTGCTGGATTTGGCTTGCTAGATTCTGCCCATACGGATTTTTTTCGCTCGCCATATTATTATGAAGTGCAAGGTGGAATGGGACACGAGTTTATCTCGCTTAGAGGGCATAGTGCGTATTTTGAAGTGGGAGGAGGGGTGGCAAACTTAAGTGCTAGAGTGCCACAAAGCCTTGAAAAAACTACATTAGGAGGGATTTTTAAAGTTTTGGTGGGAATGAGATTTTATTTCTAGAGATTTTTAGCCTAAATTTTTATTGCGCTTTTGTGGTGGCTGGACTTGTAGCTAGCTAGTTGGCTTAAAATTGTGCTTTTTTGGGTAAAATGCGCCTCTAGGGCTTTAAGCAAAATCTCTTAAAACCATTTTAAATCCTTAAAGCAAAAATCACAAATCCAAAACCCACAAAAAAGGAGCAAAATGAAAAATATCAAGCTATATATATGCGTGTTTTTGCTCACTAGCGCATTAGCCCAAAGCATAGAGCAAAATCAATCCACTCCACCACAAAATCCAAAACAAGAAAAAAATAAAGATTCTGCCAAAAAAGACACTAAAAAAACTCCTCAAAACAATCCTCAAAAAAAAGCACAAAACAACCCACAAAACAACACACCAAAACCACAAACTACTACAACCACACCACTCAAAAGCCAAACACCACTTACTTCCCCTAGTGCTATCACAGCACAAATCCCGCATATCGCTTATAATGGCACGGCATATATTTTCACTACAAATGAAGCAAATCCAAAGCCACTAAAATTTGGTGCAAAGACGATTTCTTGGCTAGCCCACCCCACAAAGACAGATACAAAAATCGCGCTTGTGGGCGTGCCATATCGCGCAAATCTTGGCAAAATCACCCTAAAAGATGGGCTTATCTTGGAGGTAAAAGCTGCCAACTACAAAAAAGAGCAAATCACAGTTACAGATACTTCCAAAGTCCGTCCAAACGCAGCACAGCAGGAGAGAATAACGCGCGAGCTAGAGGAAGCAAACAAAATCTACCTAACGCGCACGAAAGAGCGACTATGGAGTGAGAGATTTGAGCTACCACTAGGAAGCGTGATAACAAGCCACTATGGCAATGCTAGAATGTTTAACAACGAACTAAAAAGCTACCACGCAGGCACGGATTTTCGCGCAATTATCGGCACACCCATAAAAGCAGCAAATGATGGCAAAATAGCACTTGCAAAGGAGAGATTTTTATCTGGCAAAAGTGTAGTCATCGACCACGGAGAGGGGATTTATAGTGCTTACTTTCACTGCAGTGAGCTAAAAGTCGCAGTGGGCGATAGCGTGAAAAAAGGGCAAATAATCGCGCTAAGTGGCGATACAGGGCGCGTTAGTGGTGCGCATCTGCATTTCTCTATGATGGTGCAGGGAGTGAGTGTAGATGCACTGCACTTTATTGCCACGCTAAACGCACTATTTGAGTGAAGTAAAAAGTAAAATCTGAAAAAGCACAAGGGGTAAAAATGACAAAAAAACTTAAAAAACTACTCTATGATTTTTATATAGTCAATAAAAGCCTAGATGAAGCAAAAAAAGAAGTTGCCACAGATATGTCAGAATATGTCATAGCAGAAGAAAAAACAGAGGAGTTATTTCGTATTTTGAGCTTAATTTCAAAATGTCCTTGCGGGACACCTGCTTATTTGGATTCACAAGCTAGGACAGGGCTTAGAAAAAAATCAAAAAAGGCTTTTTTATCAAAAAAGCGATACGAAGAGGAAAAAGCTCAATATGACAAGATTATGAAAAAGACACTAAAGATGATTGGTAGCAAAAAGCTATAAAAAATTAAATTTGCCAAAATCCAAGCTACTAGCCACAAATCGCTAACTTACAAAGGAATCACAAATGCCACAAAGAAAAATCTCACAACACTACGCAGTTTTTAAACAAAATCTGCTAGATTTTATTCACACGCCACAATTTAAGGCTATTTTTGTTTTTGGTGTTTGTCTATATCTTGTCGCGCTTTTTGCGTTATTGCGAGGGAATGCGTATTATTTAGATGATTGGGTTAGGAGTATGAATCGTCAAGGGTTCAGTGGCTTTTCTCGCTATATGGCGACATTTTTGGTAGAGGTGCTAAATCTTTTTGATGGGATTTTGGATATTTCCCCACTTTATCAGTTGCTAGGCATTTGCTTTCTCACTCTTGCGTCTATGGCGATTTTATACGCGCTAAATGGTGGCTTTAGTTTTTGGGGAATCATCGCTTTAGCACCGCTTGGGCTAAGTCCGTATTTTTTGCAAAATATCTCATACAGGTTTGATTGCGCTACGATGAGTTTCGCGCTATTGTGTGCGTGCTTGCCTTTTATCTTTCGCAAAAATCTAGCTGTGTTTTGTGCTGTGAGTGTGGTTTGCCTAGTGTTTTCATATCTAAGCTATCAAGCTGCAAATAGCGTATATATCGTGCTTTGTTTATTTTTTGCCTTTGTGATGATAGTTGAAAGCTTTAGAAACAACAAAAAGCATATTTTGGCTTTTGTGCTATCTTGCGCAGGAAGTTTTGTGTTTGCTAGTGGGATTTACAAAGTAATTTTTGTGCGAAAGACTGATATAAACAGCTATGCTAGCGATAAAATGCTTTCTTTTAGTGAAATGTTTGGCGGGGGGGGGGGGATATATGCAAACATAAGCACTTATTTTCATCACTTACTTAGCGGTATGGCGTGGAGTCCATTTATTTTTATTTTTTATGCACTATGTGTGTTTTTTGTGGTTATTTGTTGTTTTGGGGACTTTGCTAGAGAATCTAAAAATACTAAGGCTTCTTTGCTAGGCAAAGCCTGCATATTTGTTTGTGCTGTTTTGTTTTTGGGTGTGAGCTTAGGCTTGTCTTTTGGGGCGTATTTGGTGCTAGAGAAGCCTATATTTGCACCACGAGTGTTTAATGGAATCGGCACTTTTGTAGCTGTGCTTTGCTTGTTTTGCCTTAGATATTCTCAAAATGGCAAAGTTTTTAAATTTTTGGGACGAGCTTTTGCACTTATTTTAGCCTATCAGTGTGTGCTTTATGCCAATTGCCTATGGCAACGCACTTACAAAGCAGCAAGAATACACAATGTTTCGGGCAAATTTGCTGATAAATGATTTGATTAAAATAAAGCCAAACCCCACTTACACAACGCATTTACAAGACAGGCGAAATCCAAACAAATGGTGGCACAAATGGAAAAAACCAAAGCTAGTCAAAGACTATGACACGATAATTTTCATAAAAGGCACTATCGGCTACACTCCTACCGCACAAGAGTTATCGCGTAGATATGCTATCACAAAGGCACTTTTGCCGATACATTTGGGCGAGGATTTTACCACGCCTGCAGTCTTGCAAGTCTATAAGATTCCTTATGCGATTGAAACTTTTAGTGAGCAATCCTACCAAGAATGCACCAAAAAAGCCACAAAATTTGCAAGAGATTCTACCATAGATTCTAGTGCGAAAGTTTTGCTAGAAAATCCCTATCACAAAATCGAAACTCATCAAGCAAAAGAATCCAAAAACGACACACCAAAAACTTGCCTTATCGTCACGCTTAAACCAAGCGAGTAAAATCTAAAATGATTAAGCAAGCAAAATCTAAGCAACCAAAATCTAAGCAAGCAAAAAATCCTTAGACAAATAAAATCATCAAACAAAAAGAATCTTAGATTTTTTCGGTTCGCTTATTTTTAGATTTTGTTCTTTTTGTGGCGAGATTGTTTTTATAGCTCTTGCTCTCTTATGGATTTTTCCTAGTTGATTATTCCTCTTTTGGGTAGTAGGCTAGCTACGATTAGCACGAGTGCCATCATTATCGTTACATAGATAAAAAATCCATTCTCCACCCCCGCGTTTTTGAAATTTAGCGCGATATATTGCGCAGAGCCACCAAAAATCGCATTTGGTATCGCATAGCCAAACCCCGTGCCAAGCGCACGAATGTGCATAGGAAATAGCTTTGCTTTAAAGATTCCAGCCACTGAAGTGTAAAAACTAAGTATCACAAAAAGTGCGACTATCACGCCAAAGGCATAGTATGGATTTGCACTCACTTGCGTGCTTCCTAGTAGCATAAATAGCGGGTAGATTCCACACATTGCAAGGGTGGCAAAGATGATGAGAGACCGTTTATGTCCGATTTTATCCCCTAGTAGCCCAAAAAGTGGCTGCATACACATAAGCAAAAATAGCGCGTAAAGCATAATATGATTGGAAGTAGTCGTGCTGATATGTGCAGAATTTATCATAAAAGTCTTTGTATAAGTCGTGATGGTATAAAACGCTAGAGAGCCGCCCGAAGTGATTCCCACCACGAGCAAAAAGGGCTTCCAGCTTTGAAGCAGTGCCTTTAGCGTGCCTCTATCCTCGTGCTTTTCTAAATCCTGTGCACTCTCTTGCATAATACTTCTCACAAAAAGTGAGCCTAGTGCCAAAATTCCGCCGATGACAAACAAAATCCTCCAAGCCCACTCTTTCATTTCCGCTTCGGTGTAGAAATATAGCATTATACTGATACTTGCCACTGCCAAAAGCTGCCCACCGATAAGTGTAACATACTGAAATGATGAGTAAAATCCGCGCTTACCCTCGCTTGCTAGCTCGCTAAGATAAGTCGCTGCTATGCCATACTCGCCACCCACGCTTATGCCCTGAATAAGCCGCGCTATAAGCAAAAGTATCACGGCAAATTCTCCCACGCTATCTTTGCTAGGTAGAGCTGCTATCATAAAAGAGCCTAGTGCCATAAGCACGACTGAAATCACCATAGATGATTTTCGCCCGATTTTATCCGCCAAAGAGCCAAAGAGCCAAGAGCCAATCGGGCGCATAAAAAACCCAAGCGCGAAAATACCAAATGCGTTTATCTGCTGAATGGTGGGGTTATCTGAAGTGGAGAATGTGTGTGCGAAATACACCGCGCTAAAGGCATAAATATAGAAGTCAAACCATTCTACGAGATTTCCACTACTTGCTGCGATGATAGAGCGGATTTTGGCTTGCTTTGAGAGTTGGCTCGTAGCGGATGTAGAGTCTGCTTTGTCTTGTGAAGTGCCACTCTGCGAAGTAGTGCTTTGCGAAGTGGCAGTAGTGGATAGGTTTTTAGATTTTTGCATTTTAGTCCTTTTGGTGATTTAAGTGGTTTGGAATTGTCTTTTTTGATTTTTATGGAATTTTTAGAAAATCAAAAAAAAAATATTAAAGTAGAATCCAAAAACATTCTAGCCAAAGAGTTTTAAAACGACTAAAAATATTGCATAGCTTTTTGTTTCTTTTTGACAAAGGGTTACAAAAATAAACAAAATATTGCCTGCTTGAGTTTTTACGGATTTTGCTTATTTGTGGAAAAAAGTGCTGAGCCTATGCGAAGCATATTTGCCCCGTTTTGTATCGCTAAGTCAAAATCCCCACTCATACCCATAGATAGCACACTAGCACCTGCGTTAGATAGGCTATCATATAGCTCTTTTGTGATTGCAAAGCTATCATTTATCTTGCTTCTATCATCGCTGTGCGCACCGATAGTCATTATCCCACATAGATTGAGATTTTTGGCGCGGTCTTTTATTTCTAGAAACGCTTCTTTAGCACATTCTAGGCTAAATCCGTGCTTGCTAGGCTCATTTGCGCTATTTACTTGCAATAGCACAGGTTGGATTATGCCTAATTCTAAGCATTTCTCATCTATGGCTATGGCTAAGGGTAGGGAGTCTATGGAATGGATAAGTGCTGGGCGAAGTGCAAGGAGGGAGTTTATTTTGTTGCGCTGAAGTGTACCGATGAAGTGCCATTTGATAGGATTTTTATCAATAGAGTTTTTGCCAACAAGACTTTTGGAATCTATTTCGCCAATTTTTTGCCTCAAGTCTTGGACTTTGTTTTCGCCAAAGCAGCATTGCCCTAGAGAGTGCAAGTCCAAAATCTCTTGCGTGCTGTGGTATTTTGATACGGCGATTAGCTTTATTTCGTGGGTTTTTATATTGTGTTTTTGTGCGTAGATTTGGGAGTATTTTTGGATTTTGTCTTGGATAGATTTTAGGTTTTGTCTAAAGTCGTTTATCATTGCTTCTCTTTATTGCAAAAATAGGAGATATTTTGGTGGAGATAGTAAAAACATTCTAAAAAGTGCAAAAAAAAAAAAAAACAAAAGTTTCAAAGAAAGTAAAAAGTGGTGTCCTCGGCGGGATTTGAACCCACGACCTTACGATTAGGAATCGTACGCTCTATCCAGCTGAGCTACGGGGACAAGCCCCCACAAAGGGGACAAGCCCCATAAAAATGGGGGGAAGAAGACTTATTTAGCCTTAGCTACTAGGTCTTTCAAGCTCTTACCGGGCTTAAACTTAGGAACATATTTGTCCTTAGTTGTGTAAGTTTTGTTGCTACCGGGAACTTTACCAGTTTTGCCTTTTTGCACAGTGGCTTCAAATTTGCCAAAGCCAACTAGCTCAACAGGCTTTTTCTTGCTAAGTGCTTTTTCCACAGCTGCTACAAAAGCGTTTACTGCGTCCTCTGCACCTTTTTTGCTTGAAAACTTGCCAGCTTCTTTTACAAGTTCTACAAACTCTGCTTTATTCATCGTGTCTCCTTTGAGGTGAAATTTAAAGCGTGCTTATTCTATACAATTTTTTCCCTAAAATCAAGGATTTTGCGCAAAATTTTATAAAAAAGTGCAAAATTTTCCCTATTTTTAGGGCATTTTGCACGATTTTTGTCCTACAAAGCCCTTTTTTACTTGATTTTTAGGTTTTAGATTTTTGATGTTTTTGCTTCTTTTTTTGCTTATTTTTGACACTCGCTAGATTTCACACACCTTGTATAATTCATTTGTAGTGCAAAATTTGCACTCCCCTTGCATCACTTGCACCACTCAAATCCCACCAAAAGCCCCCTTTCTAGCCCCCCTATCCACACTCTTAGCATTCCCTTAGCACCGAAAATATCGCATTTTGATACTGCTCTAGCTCTTCTTTTGATTTTGCTTCAAACCTCGTTACAAGCACGGGCGTAGTGTTGCTAGCCCTTACCAAAGCCCAGCCATTTTCAAACACCACTCTTACCCCGTCAATGTCGATAATATCATATATTCTTGGGAATCTGCGATGAGATTCTGTATGTATGGTTATATCTCTACTATCTCGTGCTATCGCTTCTAGCTTTGCTTTTAGATTTGCTATTTTGGCAAATTTTTCTTCCTCTGTGGTTGAGATTTTTTCCTCATCAGTGGAGTAGAGCTTGGGTAGGGATTTTATGCTAGATTCTACTTCGCTAGGTGTGTGCATTGCAAACAGCTCTAGCGAGCGCAACGCCGCATATAGCGCATCATCATAGCCAAAATACCTATCATTAAAAAACAAATGCCCGCTCATTTCTGCTGCCATTTGCGCATTTAGCTCTTTTAGTTTTACTTTTAGATTGCTATGCCCTGTCTTATACATTATAGCTGTGCCTAGAGAATTTATCTCATCATACATTATTTGAGAGCATTTTACTTCGCCTATGATAGTTGGATTTGGCGTGATTTTGGCGATTTCTCGTGCAAATAGTATCGCCATTTCATCGCCTTTGTAGAGATGATTTTGTGTCATTAGCGCGATTCTATCCGCATCTCCGTCAAAAGCGATTCCAATAGGTGTGCCATTTTCTTTCATATACTTGATAATATCAGCGAGGTTTTTTTCTTCGCTTGGGTCTGGGTGGTGGTTGGGGAATGTGCCATCAGGCTTTTCATATAGGCTTGTATGCTTTATTTTTAGGCGAGATAGCACATTTTCTAGCCCGAGTGCACCCACTCCATTGCCATAGTCAAGCACGATTTGGTAAGGGAAATCCTCCAATCGCGCAAAATGCTCCACCAAAAAATCCTCATAGCATTTTAGCGCGTCTAGATTTTTGGCTTGATTTTGCGCTGTATCTAGTGCTTTTAGCTCGCCTTGTGCTAGCTCTGCTCCTAGATTTCTTATATCCTCTCCATAAAAAGGCTTTTTATCAATAGTGATTTTAAACCCATTATACTGCGGTGGATTGTGGCTACCTGTTATCATAACAGAGCTTGTGATATTTGCTTCTTTGTCTATTTTTTCGCTTGCAAATGTAGCGAAATACGCCACAGGCGTGGGAATCATACCCATAAAATACACTTCCACACCACTTGAGATAAAGCCATCTTTTAGCCATTCATACAGCGTGGGGGAGTGCGTGCGCGCATCATACCCTATGGCGACTGCCTTGCTTGCGCTAGCAAGTATGCGCTTGCCAAGCAAAAATCCTATATGTTGCACGACTTCTTTTGTGAGGCTTTCTCCATAAATCCCGCGAATGTCATACTCCCTAAAGATATTCATATCTACTTTTTGGTTCGCATTTTTACTCATTTTTGCTCCTTTTTGCTGTGGCTTTGCTTATTTTGAGATTATAGATTTTCCTACATTCTCACTAATGAGAGTCTAATAAATCTACATTTTTTTACATAACCTTATTTTGCTAAACCTGCATAAAAATCCTTAAAAAATTTTTAAGAAAGTTTGTAAAACCTATATAGATTTTTCATATATTAGATAAAAAGACACCAAAAAGACTTAAATTTAGATTTTTTGCTTTACTTTTGAGTTAAACTTATAGGGTTTGTAATAAACTAGACACAACCCAAAAACATTACTTCCTAAGGAGATACGATGAATATAGATAAAAGCACAAAATGTATAAGTGCTTTGAGACATAAACGAGAGAGAGAGAGAGAGAGTAGTTCACGATCAATTTGTCATACTGAGCGAAGCGAAGTATCCAAAAATGCAAACGCAAATCTGCAAAATCCTTTGGATATTTCGGTTTCTGCGAAACCTCAATATGACAAAGCAGGTGGGCATAATGTAATTTCCCCCTCCCTTGCAGGTGGCGATTCCACTTATTCCCCCTCCCTTGCGGAGGGGGTAAGGGGGTGGGTAGATACCACTTCCGCACTTCAAGTAAAGCCAACAACTGCTAGTGAATATGGCATTTCCGTCATTGCGAGCAAGCTAAGTGAGCGTGGCAAGCCACAGATTTCAAAAATAGATTGCCACGACTTGACTTCGTCAAGTCTCTCAATGACGAATAAAAGTGTAGATTGCCACGCAAATGCCAACGCATTTGCTCGCAAAACGAGGCGAAGCCGAAGTTTCTTTAGTAATGACGAATCTTTCCACGCTTTTTCCAATGCAAAAGACGCCCACCCCCAAACCCCACTCGTGCTGCGGGAGGGGACTTTTAAAAAGCCAAGCCACACCCACTTAAGCGCAAAAATATCCCTAGCCAAAGCAGCAATCATATCGGGGCTTTTTTGTCAAGCAATTGTAGCAGCAGATTTCACAGGCTCTATGAGTGCTAGCGAACTGCAAAATAGGCTTGCAAATGCCTTATCTAGCAGCGATAGCATCTACAATCTAGGGCTAAAGGATAGCCAACTATCCGTAGGTGCAGGAACCGTAAAAGTGGATTTAAGAACCACAGGTAGACAAGTAAACTTTGGTAATATATCTGCATCTAGCACGATTTTTGACTTCACTAGCTTAGGTGGCAATACCATAACAGCTAGTGGAGGCTCATCTTTAGGTAAACTTATTTTAGGCAATTTTAGCAATGTAAGCATAGCAAGTGGGGCTAGTATCGGTAGTGGGATAAGCGGTGGTGGAATCCAAGTTAGCGTTAACTCAACCATACAGTCACTCACTATAAGTGGTGCAGGAAGTTTTGTAAGTCAAATAACCACCCTAAACGGTGACACAAGAGGTGCTATAAACACGCTTACCATAGGCACTCAAGGAGTATTCTCTCCTCATCTCTCAAGCTATTATTTGAATGCTACCATTCTTAGACTAAACATATATAGCGCATCTCTTAGTATAGATGCTTCTGCAACTCAATGGAACTCCAAAGCCACAACACCCAAACTAAAAGCACAGCATATCATCACAGCAAATACAACAAACAACAACCCATCTGCTATCAATATAGGAAAAGGTGCTATATACCTCACTATTGGTCCAAGCGCAGAGGCTAATAAGCCATATTTTTATGATTTTATCGTGCTAACAGGGGATGGCGGATATTATAATACCAATACAAAAATTGATTCTACAAATGTTTCAGCTTCCCCCGGTGTCTCGCTAAAAGAAACAACAGGACAAGCAAATGTTGAGATAAAAGGGGTGGTAACACCACAGACAAAAAAAGGCTTTATATTACAAGCTGATGCTTCCACTAGCTATGGCGCGAGTGTATATCGCTCTCTAGCTCTAAGCTATATGCGCAGAAATGCAATGACTCAAAATATCCTAGATACAATGACGACAAAGACATTTCATAGCGATAGATACTACAACCAAGAAGTAGAGCTAAGGCTAATCCAATACGATATGTCTAGGCTAACCAACCGTAGCAGCAAGTTTGCCAAGCAAACTCGCAAAAATCAAGCAAAAATCGACAAAATGCGTGATAAGCTAGCCAAGCTAACCCTAGAGCAATCTAAAGGACAAAATCTAGACAAAGGATATAATAACTTTGAAGTCATAGACCAACTTGATGTAATGTTTATCCCCTATACGGGTAGGCGAGATTGGCGAGTTTTTGCGCTTCCCTATGCTGTGCATAGCTTCGTAGATATGGGTGCAAAAAGCTCTGCCATAGAATACGCAGGTGGTGCATTGGTAGGATTGCAAAGAAATTTAAAAGCAAATGGAATCGTTGGTGCGTATATGGGGTATGAGTTTTCTCACGCAGATACTACCCTAGCTGGTGCTCCTGCCACAGTGCAGACAAATAGTATCCAAGCAGGGCTAAACTATTTTAAAACCTTTGCTATTACTTCTAAAATATGGGAGGGGTTTATCAAAGCAACTATTCGCGGTGGAGCGGATTTACCACAATTTAGATTTGAAGCAGGCGGAAAAACAAACAAAATAGACTCCGACTCAAAAAACTCTAGCGTGCCACTGATGTATAGCATAGGTGCAGAAGTGCGCGGTGGTTTTACATTTTATTACTTCAAGCGAAATAGCTACCTAAGTCCTGAAGTCGGGCTAAGCTATGATATGCTAAGCGCGTTTGCTATGAAGTTTGCAAAACCAATAACAAGGCTAGATAGTGGGGTAGATATAATGCCGCTAGGCGCAGATGAATACTATAAGTCTATATATTGGCATCTACCTCAAATAAGCGTAGCATTGCGCTATCACAAAATGTGGGGTAATACATTTCGCACAAATCTAAAAGTGGGCGTAAAATATAACATAATCAATAAGCAAACATCTAGCTTTATGATAGGCAAGCCAGATTTTAGCGATACAGGAATCATTACCCTACCTGCAGTGTATGGGAATCTAGCACTTGATTTTATTTGGATGATAAAGAAAAATCACGAGCTAAGTTTGGGCTATGATGGGCTTTTCTATGCTAGCACTTTTGCCAAAGAGAAAAACGCTCAAGGGCAAAGCGTAAAAACAGATGATTGGTTTAATGGCGTAACTACGACTTTGAATCTCAAATACGCGTATTGGTTTGGTGGCACGGACTATGTCAAAGACAAAGAGGGCAATGCTATCTCTCGCTCCGCACTAGAGAATTCACAAAAGAAATCCAAACCCAAGAAGCCTAAAAAGTCCAAGAAAAAAATCTACTATATTGATGAATAAATGGCTTGATTTAAGGATAGGCATTTGATGAGTAAGGCTTAGATTAGGTTTTAGGGTTTTGTCATTTTGTCATTGCTAGCGAACGAAGTGAGCGTGGTAATCCATAAAAAAGACATAGATTACCACGAGAATCCTTGCGGACACTCTCGCAATGATGGGGGTTTTGTAGGCTACTGCGATTTTGCTAATGCAAAAGATACCTACCCCCCAAGCCCCTCGTGCTAAAGAGTGGGAAATAGATTGCTTCGGGCTACAAGTCGCCCTTGCAATGATGAATACTTTTGGACATTTGATAACTTAGTATTTACAAATCACGGATTTTTTTGGCAGGGTTGCCAGCATAGATTCCACTTTTGGTTATGTCTTTGGTTACCACACTTCCCGCGCCGATTACGACATTATCACAGATTTTTACAGGCAAAATCGTAGCATTACTCCCGATGCTTACATTATTTCCTATACTTGCGCCACACCATTTGTTTTTATCAGCACTTGGCTTACCCTCTCTAAACAAATCATTTACAAACGCCACACTATGTCCGATGAAGCAATTATCTCCGATAATACTAAGTGAGCAAATGAAGCTATGGCTTTGGATACGGCAATTATGCCCGATAGTTACTTCGTTTTGGATTTCTACAAATGGTCCCACAAAGCAGTTATCCCCAAAATGACAGCCATAAAGATTTAGTGGCTCTACTACGCAAAACCCTTTCCCGTGCGTAATATCTACAATCCTGCTTTTCAAAATCCGCATTTGTGATGATTGTGCTTTTTTGGATTCTGTATTATTATTTGCCATCTTTTATGCCTTGTATTTCCCACTCTATCGCATAGATTCTCTCTTTTGCATTATCAAGCCTAGCGATTTTATCCATAGAGCCTTTGTCATAGTCGCTTGGCACGCGCAAAGAGTGCAGGCTTTGGGTGTCTATCGCGCCATCGGTGCTTGTTTTGTAAAGCCGTGATAATGCTTCCTCGCCCTGTGTGGAGAAAAAATAACAATAAAGCCCGATAGCTACTTGCTTGCTAGGGGCGCGAAGCACGATGATTCCAGCATTTACCACACTTGGAATCATATTTATGCTAGAGATACTAACCCCATCTTTTTGCAAGACTTCTTTTTTGGCAAACGCGTTTTGTCCTACTATGGCGATTTTGGGGCTTACTCCTCGCAAAGATAGCAAAATATCATAAGGCTTTATGCGGTATTTATAGATTTTGGTAGCATTGCCTTTATCTTTTTTGGCTTCAAAGCTTTGCGTAAAGCCACAGATAGCAAAATCTGCTATACCTATGTCATAAAATTCGATAGGCTCATCTTGGCTTGTGCCTTGCACTCTTTGCCCGCGAAATATCTCTACACCCAAATCTTGCAAGCTAAAATCTTTGGCAAGTTTTTTTGTTTTGGCAGTGATTGGCAGTGGGGTAGGTGGCACAAGTCGCAAGTTTATGTAGCTTTGGGCTCGCAAGTCTTTTGGAGAGATTTTCTCAAGCGGAGTTAGCGCAGAATGTGGAGTTAGCTTTTTGTAGCGATAGATTTCTAGAAGTCTTTCGATATTTTTTAGGCGATTATACTTGCCGTCTTTGGCAAAAAAATGCTCGTTATTTGCGTTTATATGCAAAATCTCTTTGTTGCTTTTAGAGATGACAATCACAGAAAAATCATAATTTTGATGAGGAAAAATATTTTTGGGTAGCTCGATTATGGCTTCTATAAGCCCATTTTGACACAGATAGGAGCGTAGCTTGCCCTCTAGCGAGGATTTTAGCAATGTTTGGTTGCGCACGATAAAAACACCTTTTTGCTTTAGGTGGGCAAGGGAGTGCACCAAAAACACTAGCTCAGGATAGGATTTTGCTAGTATTCCCATTTCCCTAAACCTCATATCATCTTTTAGATTTTCAGTGCTCATTTGTGCGTTTAGTGGCGGATTGCAGAGGATTTTGTCAAACTTCATAAAGTCAAAATCTTGTGAATCTATCGTGGAATTTTTGCTTTGGGCAGTGTTTTGTTTTGTGCTTTGTGTGTTTTTTTGGACTCTAAAGAGTGGATTTTCCAAAATATCGCCCACGCCCAAATGTGTCTCCTCTATCCCGCTAATGCTTGCAATAAGCCTAGCAAGATAAGAAAGTTTAGAATCTAGCTCTTCGCCATAGAGTTTTATTTTTTTGCTTGGCAAGCACAAAAACACACTTCCCATTCCATAGCAGGGGTTATACACTTCATCATTATCTTTTATATCTAAAATCCCCACCAAAAGACGATTTATCTCGCTGGGCGTGGAGTAGAAATATAGCTTATTAGAGGTTTTTTTCTGTGTGATAAGGTGCAAAAACTCCTCAATTAGCTCATTTGAAATCTTTGATATGTGGCTTTGCTCGATAAATCGCAAAATCTTTATAGGGTTTATTTTGGATTCTTGTGTGAGTAGTAAAGTAGTGTATTTAGGTTCTTTTAGAGCGGTTTTTAGCACTTCAAGTAGTTTATTGCTAGTTTTTGTTTTGTTGGCAGATGAGAGCAGGCTAGAGTATTGTTTTGGCTTTTTGATTTTTAGCAAAATCATCTCAAGCATAACACCTATAACATCAAGTGTGTCGATATAATAAGGCTTTAGATAGTCAAAGCATTTTAAAAGCGGCTGCAATGTATCAAAATCTGTTTTTTTTGTAGAATCCATTTTGTAAAAAACTCCATTTTCAAAAATCTGCACCAAAATTCTAGCATTTTTGTCAAAATCATCGCCAAAATCACAGATGAAATTGCGATAAAAAGCTATAATTTTGGCTTTGTTTTTTGTCAAAAAGTTTTCTTAAAGTTGATTTAAGTTTATTTTTAGAGGTGATTTATTATGCTAGAGATTTTCCCTGCGATTGATTTAAAAGGTGGCAAGGCTGTTAGGCTATATCAAGGCGAATTTGATAGTGCGAAAATCTATGGAGAAGCACACGATTTTTTGCGTTTATTTGAAGAGGCTGGGGCAAAGTGGGTGCATATTGTCGATTTAGATGGTGCGCTAAGTGGAAAGAATGAAAATCTAGCATTGATAGAATCTTTGCGCAAAAGCACTTCACTACAAATCCAAGTAGGAGGTGGAATCCGCGATGAAGAAGCTATCAAGCGATATGTAAATATCGGTGTAGATAGAGTGATACTTGGCTCAATCGCGCTAAAAAATGTGGAATTTACCAAATCTATGGCAGGTAGCTATCCTGTGGTGGTAGGCATAGACGCTAGAGGTGGCAAAGTCGCAGTAGAGGGCTGGGGAAGCGTAAGTGAGATAGATGCGCTAGAGCTAGCAGGGGAGTATAGCGATAGTGCCATAGAGGGTGTTATCTGCACAGATATTTCAAAAGATGGGGCATTAAGCGGGATAAATATTGACTTCACACTCTCTATCGCAAAGGCTTGTGGCAAGCCAACTATCGCAAGTGGCGGGTGCAAAGGCATAGAAGATGTAACCAAATTAAAAAATGCTTTTGAGGGTGAAAATCTAGCTGGTGGGATTATAATCGGCAAGGCTTTTTATGAGGGGAAAATCAACTTAAAAGAAGCGATAAAAGAGGCTAATTGCTAGCTTTGTGTGATTTTCAAATGTGTGCAAAAACCACAAACAAAATCTAATAAAAAGGCAAAGAAAGGGATAAATCTTAATGGTTTTATGTTATGATTACGCAATTTAAAAGGTGCGTAAGATTTGCCCTTGCATTGATTAAGCAAAGTAAATAAAGGAGTTTCCCTTGAGATTATTAGTCGTTGATGATAGCTCCACAATGAGACGAATCATAAAAAACACTCTTGAGCGACTAGGCTACCAAGATATTTTAGAAGCCGAGCACGGAGTGCAAGCGTGGGAGATTATGGATGGGCAAGAGGGTATAGGGGTGCTGATAACAGACTGGAATATGCCTGAAATGAATGGGCTTGATTTGGTAAAAAAGGTTCGCGCCGATGGGCGATACAAGGAGATTCCAATCATTATGGTAACCACAGAGGGTGGCAAGTCTGAAGTCATTACCGCGCTAAAAGCTGGCGTGAATAATTACATTGTGAAGCCATTTACCCCACAAGTGCTAAAAGAAAAGCTAGAAGTCGTGCTAGGGGTAAATGATTAGTATAGATTTTGCGTATTTGAGTTGCGTTGCTTTTGGCAAATGGCTATAAGTGCAGAGCCCATATGGGAATTCATAGAGTTTTATAAAGATTGCAAAAATTATAAAATTCAAAAATCATAAGATTATAGAAGCTATATAGTTTTTATGAAAACACATTATTATGAGACTTGCATTGTCCCCACAGGCTACTTTGATATTTTTTGCGATTATGTGCTGGAGGCGACAAAAGAGGCTATCGAGCAAAAGCCTATAACGCAAAAAGAGCTTCAAAAATCTAACCAAGAATCCACAAAATACACTACAAAAACTTCCACAAAATCTGCAAAAAAGCTTGCAAAAGATTCCACAAAAACCCCAACCAAAAATCTTTCAAATCCTATATGGCATTGTTGCAATGCTGATTTTAGCGAGATTTGCACAAACTTAGCGATAGCTGAAGCACAAGGCACAGAATCCCAAATGATGATTGTCCGCGCAGAATCCACCCCACAAAGTCTTTTGAAAGAATTGCAGGATTTTACACAAACTTTAAGCGAGCGCGTAGGAGAAAAAGTAGGTTTTGCTTATAGTGTAGAAAAATGCGAAAATGTTGATTGGATAGAAGCGTATAAGCGCGGTGTTAGCCCCATAGAGTGCGCGAGATTTTATATCCGTCCTTCGTGGTGTGAGCCACCAAAATCTAGCTATACCCAAACGACAAAGCCACCAAAAAGCACAAAAGCACCCAAAAATGCCAAATCTAGCGAATTTATAGACATTGTTATCGACCCGTCTTTAGCGTTTGGCTCTGGGCATCACGCAAGCACTTTTTTGTGTTTAGAGGAGTTGCACAAAGTCGATTTGGAGGGAAATTTGCGCAATAGGGTTTGTTTAGATTTGGGCTGTGGGAGTGGGATTTTGGGCATAGCTATGGCAAAAATGGGTGCAAAAGTCGATGTGTGCGATATTGATGAATACGCCATAGAGCAAACGCATAAAAATTTCGCGCAAAATCGTGTGGGTTGTGGCAAAGCATATCAAAGCACGCTTGATAAAATGCTAGCAAACCCCTCATTTGATACAAAATATGACCTTATTTGTGCAAATATTTTGGCTGATATTTTACTGCCTTTGCGAGATGATTTTGCATTTGCTCTAAATCGTGTCAAAAATCGCAAAAATAAAAAAAACTACGATAAACATATTTTTACTCCTCTGCTGATATTATCGGGCATTATTGAGAGCAAAGCTCCCCTTATCATCTCACATTTTTGTGCCAAAGATTCTGCCTTTGTCTTGCTTGATGAGAAGTGCAAAGATGAGTGGGTGTGCATAAAATTTGCTTTGCAGAATTAGCATTAGCCAAATTCAACTAAATTTGGCTAATTTTCTTGCCAAAATATACTATAATGTGGCTTTTAAGTCTTTTGACAAACAAATTATTTTAGAGGAAATAAGAGGAAACAATGGAGCAAAATACACAAAATAATCAACAAAATGGTGGCAAAAAACCACCAAAAACACCACCAATGAAGCAAAATCCTATTTTACTTTTTATCGTTTTTGCCGTGATTGCTATGTTTGTGGTGAAGTTTAGCAGTGGTGATTCTGCGCTTTTTAGCACTGCTTTTGGTGGTAATGCAACTCGCAGTATGGAATACTCCGAACTAAAGCAGCTTATCTCTAGCCGTCAAGTAAGCAATGTAAGCATAGGGCAAACTATCATCAAAGCAAATGGTATAGATTCTAATGGTGCAAAGATTACTTTCATAGCGCGAAAAGTAGCCGACCCCACGCTAGTTCAGTTACTAGAAGAGAATGGCATTCCTTATGGTGGGTTTAGCGAGAGTAACTTTTTGACAGATATGTTTGGCTGGTTGCTGCCCATTTTTATTTTTCTTGGGCTTTGGATGTTTTTGGCAAGCAGAATGCAAAAAAATATGGGCGGTGGGATATTTGGTATGGGAAGTTCAAAAAAGCTCGTAAATGCCGAAAAACCCAAAGTGAAATTTGATGATATGGCGGGCAACGAAGAGGCAAAAGAAGAAGTTGTAGAAATCGTAGATTTTCTAAAATACCCCGATAGATACGCTGCTGTGGGGGCAAAAATCCCAAAAGGCGTCTTGCTTGTAGGACCACCGGGCACAGGTAAGACTTTGCTTGCAAAGGCAGTGGCAGGCGAAGCAAATGTTCCGTTTTTTTCTATGAGTGGGAGTAGTTTCATAGAAATGTTTGTAGGACTTGGTGCAAGTCGCGTGCGTGATTTGTTTGAAATGGCAAAAAAAGAAGCACCTAGCATTATTTTTATTGATGAGATTGATGCTATCGGCAAATCCCGCGCCGCAGGTGGAATGGTAGGTGGGAATGATGAGCGAGAGCAAACGCTAAATCAGCTTTTGGCAGAAATGGACGGTTTTGGTAGTGAAAACGCTCCTGTCATCGTGCTAGCTGCGACAAACCGCCCTGAAGTGCTTGACCCTGCTTTGCTTCGACCGGGGCGATTTGATAGGCAAGTCTTGGTTGATAAGCCAGATTTTAGTGGCAGGCTAGAGATTCTAAAGGTGCATATCAAAGCTGTGAAACTATCACGCGATGTGGATTTAGAAGAAATCGCAAAACTTACCGCAGGACTTGCGGGAGCTGATTTGGCAAATATCATCAACGAAGCCGCACTCCTTGCAGGTAGAAACAACCAAAAAGAAGTATCTCAAAGCAATCTAAAAGAAGCAGTCGAGCGCGGAATCGCAGGGCTAGAGAAAAAATCTCGCAGAATCTCCCCCAAAGAAAAGAAAATAGTAGCCTATCACGAGAGCGGACACGCCCTCATAGCCGAAATGACAAAAGGTGCTTCTAAAGTTAATAAGGTATCTATTATTCCGCGTGGTATGGCAGCACTTGGCTACACGCTAAACACGCCTGAAGAAAACAAATACCTTATGCAAAAGCACGAGCTACTAGCAGAAGTTGATGTGCTACTTGGTGGGCGCGCAGCTGAAGATGTGTTTTTGGGCGAAATCTCCACAGGTGCTAGCAATGACTTAGAGCGGGCTACTGACATACTAAAAGCGATGATAAGCTACTATGGTATGACAAATGAAAATGGACTTATGGTGCTAGAAAAGCAACGCAACGCATTTTTGGGTGGTGGGCTTGGTAGCTCAAGGGAATTTAGCGAAAAAACCGCAGAGAGTGTGGATAGCTTTGTGCGAGCTACGCTAGATTCTCGCTTCAGTGAAGTCAAAAAGACGCTAAAAAGCTATGATGGCGCGATAGAACTAATGGTAAAAGAATTGTTTGACAAAGAGGTTATTGACGGCTCGCGTGTGCGCGAAATCATCACTGATTTTGAAAAACAAAACGATATGCCAACGCGCATTATCCCGCAAGAGCAAGAAGAGGAGGTTTAGAAATCTTAATAAAATAAGATTTTTAAACTAGATATACCAAGACAAAGGAGCTAAAATGAACAACACGCAAATCATTACAAAAGAAAGCTTTAATGGACTTTTTGCTCTTGGGATTTGGATAGTTTTTTGCTGGTTTTTTGATTTTTCATTTGGGACATTTATCGGTGTTTTGGGACTTTTGGCTTGGATTTGGGCTTATAGAAATCCTGAGCGAATTGCTTTGCAGCAAGGCAAAGACATTGTCTTAGCCCCGATAGATGGCTATATCAGCAATATTGAGCAATTAGATAATGGTGTTTGCATACATATCAAGGTGGGGTTTTTTGATGTGGGCTTGGTGCGTGCACCTACGAATTGTAAGGAGCTATCTATTTCTAAGCAAGCAGGGCTTTTGGCGTATTTTTCTCCGCTAAATGAAAGCCTAAATGAAAGCCTGCACGCAAAAAGCAAAAACTTTGAAATTATGCTTTTACCACGCATTTTTAGGCATTCTTCGTTTTATGCACCTATCGAATACAAAGCGGGCGATAGAATCGGCTTTATGAAAGTGGGCGAAGTAAAAATGCGTGTTTATGGCAATATAGAGATGATAAGCAGGATTGGGGACAAAATCCAAGCAGGCGTGAGCGTGGTGGGAAATCTACGCTAAAGTCATCAAAATGCAAAAAGCACCTGATAAAAATTGCAAAAATTTAGAAAAAAGACAAGGGGCATAAAATCTTGTAATGCTTTTCTTAAACTTGCAAGCCGCGTATTAAGCTAAAACTTGCAAGCACAAAAACATAGCTAAATCTGCAAAACCTAGCAGAAGTTAGTAAAATCATAAGGATAAGGCGATGAATATAAACCCTCTTTTTATCTTGCCAAACCTATTTACCGCAGGGGGAATCTTTTGCGGAATAGTAAGCATTATGCTTGCTTCAAACACACGCTTTGAGCTAGCGGCGTGGCTTATCGTGCTTGCTATGGTATTTGATGGACTTGATGGTAGGGTGGCTAGGCTTACACACACTACTAGCAAGTTTGGCGTGGAGTTTGATTCTCTAGCAGATATTGTAGCCTTTGGCGTAGCACCTGCTATGTTGCTTTATTACTACATTCCACAAATCGGCTCAAGCTACGGATTTGACGGAGATTATGGACTATATCGCATTTTTGTTTGCGCGCTATTTGTTATATTTGGTGCGATTCGCTTAGCGAGGTTTAATGTAACGACAAGCAACACCGAGCCAAATACATTCATAGGGCTTCCCATACCTAGTGCAGCGGTGATTTTGGTGCTTTGGATTTTGCTTGATTTGCGTTATGGATTTTTAGCACCCAAGTTCAGCTACGCGCTCCTTATTTTGGCATTTTTGTTAAGCATTCTAATGGTAAGCAATATCCGCTATCCTAGCTTTAAAAAATTGCGGTGGAATCTAAAGCTATTTGTCATCTTGCTAATCGCCCTTGCGGCGATTATTAGTTCAAAATTTTATGTGGAGATTTTTTGCGCTCTTTTAAGCGGATATATGCTTTATGGCATTATTCGATTTATCGTGCTTATGTGCAAAGTCCTCCTTAAAAAATGCTAAAAAATAAATAAACACTTTTAGCGCGAAATCCGCGCTTCACTCAAAGAATCTCTAGGATTCTAAAAAAGGAAAAACAATGAAAAACACAACAAATGATAGAATCATCATATTTGATACGACATTGCGAGATGGGGAGCAAAGCCCCGGGGCTTCGATGAATATTGAGGAAAAAATCCAAATCGCATTGCAGCTAGAAAAACTAGGCGTAGATGTCATCGAAGCGGGGTTTGCAGCTTCTAGTCCGGGAGATTTTGAAGCCATACACCAAATCGCTTCAAGGCTTACTACTACGAGCGTTTGCTCACTTGCTCGCGCGGTAGATAGCGACATAGAAGCAGCGGCAAAGGCGATAACCCCAGCCAAACTAAAAAGAATCCACACCTTTATCGCCACAAGCCCAATCCATATGCAATACAAACTAAAACTCCCACCAAATGAAGTCATCAAACGCGCTATCAATGCCGTAGGACTTGCAAAGTCTTTATGCGAAGATGTGGAGTTTAGCTGTGAGGACGCACTTAGAAGTGATATAGGGTTTTTAAAAGAAATCTTGCCAGCTGTGATTGAAGCAGGGGCTAGCACGATAAATCTCCCAGATACTGTTGGCTATCGCTTGCCAAATGAAATCGCTTCATTTATGAGTGAAATCCACAGCTTCCTTTATGAGAGATTTGGCGAGAAAGCATTGCTATCTACGCATTGTCATAATGACTTGGGGCTAGCAGTGGCAAACTCTATCGCTGCGATACAAAGTGGTGTGCGACAGGTAGAGTGCACTATAAATGGTTTGGGTGAGAGAGCAGGCAATACCGCACTAGAAGAAATCGTAATGATACTAAAGACACGAAAAGATTTGTTTGGGATAGGTTCTGCTCTTGATAAAAAGCCTAGCAAAAATTCACTTGATACGCGCATAAATACCAAAGAGATTTATACCACAAGTAAGCTAGTAGCCGACATAACAGGTATCCGCCCACAGCCAAACAAAGCTATCGTAGGCAAAAACGCATTTGCACACGAGAGCGGAATCCACCAAGATGGCGTGCTAAAAAACCCAGAGACTTATGAGATTATGCGTCCTAGCGATATTGGCATACCAGATTCTAGTGGATTGATTTTGGGCAAGCACTCGGGTAGGGCGGCATTTAAAGACAAAATAAAAGAACTAGGGTTTGCGCTAAATGATGAGGAAATCCAAGTCGCTTTTGGTAAATTTAAGCAACTTTGCGATAGCAAAAAAGAAGTCTTTGATGAGGATATTAGCGCGATTTTGCGTGAGCAATCAAGCCATATTCCTCAAGTATTTAGCCTAAATTTACTTCAAGTAAGCGCGTGTAGCAGCGGTAAATTTTGCGCTGCTGTGAGTATCAGCAAGCTAGAATCAGATTCTAAAAAGCAGATAAAAGAGGTAGAATACAGCGATTCCGCACTTGGAAATGGCGCGGTAGATTGCGTGCTAAAAAGTATTGATAGGATTAGTGATATTAGCGGGCATTTGCTTGACTACAAGGTAGAATCCGTAAGCAAAGGCAAAGACGCCCTAGCCAAAGTCGTAGTCAAGGTCGCTTTTGAGGACGCCAAAAAAGCAATGATAGGACACGGCATAGACATTGACACGATGAGCGCAACTGCAAAAGCATATATCTCTGCGCTAAATAGCTATCTTTCTATGAAAAACTTTTTGGGAAAAAACTTTTTGGCAAAATAAAAATTTGTGAAAAAAGATTTTGGCAGAGATACATATATGGATTTTTCATCACAAGAAAATTTAGCAGGGACTTTAGCTAGTGGTGCACAAGAAGTAAGCACGGAGGGGGTTTGTAGTGCGAAGTTTTATATTGAGGGTATGAGCTGTGCGGCGTGTAGCGCAAGCATAGAGCGTGCGCTATCTCGCAAAGATTTTATAAAATCCGCTCAAATAAACCTAATCACAAAATCTGCCATTGTCAAATACGATAGCACAAAAGCTAGGCTAGATGATATTTTTGCCCTTATCTCAAAGCTAGGATTTTCGCCCTTTATGGCAGATTCTACCCCAAAGCAAAAACTAGATTTTACAAAATCTAGTGCGACTATTCTAGGCACAAATCCCACTGCGATACACACACAAACCACAGCAAAACCTATAAACCAAATCTTAAAAAAACTTCGCTTTTTTATCACTTTTTTTAATTCCCTTGACAAAAGGCTTTTGCCACCAAAATTGCGGATTTTGTGTAGTGTGCTTGCCACACTTCTTGTGCTATATTTATCAATGTTTCCTATGTTTAGCTCTAGCGTGCTTATTGCGCCATTTGATGATTTTGGTATAAATATCGCCACACAGATTATTTGCACGCTCATTGTCGCACATATGGGGAGGGATTTTTATTTCAAAGGCTTTGCTACGCTTTTTGCCTGCACACCTACTATGGATTCTCTAATCGCTATTAGCACCACAAGCGCGTTTGCATATAGCTTGTGGCTTTTGATTTTTCATACACACGGTGGAGAGATACCACATTTATATTTTGAGAGCATTTGTGTGATTATCACATTTGTGCTTTGTGGCAAATCCTTAGAATCAAGTGCGAAATCCCAAGCAAACGAAGTGATAAACGCGCTTTTATCGCGCAATGTCAAAAACGCCATAAAGCTAGATTCCCTCACGCATAAAGTAGAGTCAAATATCCCCATAGATTCTATCAAAGAGGGCGATTTGCTAAAGGTTTTGCCTTATAGCTTTGTCCCTGTCGATGGCGTGGTGGCTAGCGGGGATTGCGCCATAGATGAGTCAATGCTAAGCGGGGAGGTTTTGCCCGTGCCAAAAAGTATAGATTCCCCACTTTTTGCAGGCTCGCTAAACACCACACAAGCATTTATAATGCGTGCGACTTCTAGCGCAAAAAATAGCAGCCTAAGCGCGATGATAGCACTCATAGAGGAGGCTATCACTTCTAAGCCACACATTTCACGCATAGCTGATAAAGTCGCAAGTGTATTTGTCCCCGCTGTGATTGTTATCGCGCTTATTGCAGGCGGTATTTGGAGTGTGGCAAAAGATTTTAGCTTTGGCTTTGAGATTTTTATCAGTACTCTAGTGATTTCTTGCCCTTGTGCTTTGGGGCTAGCCACACCGCTAGCAGTGATGATAGGCAATGCCCTAGCAAACAAAAATGGCGTATTTTTCAAAAACGCGCAAAGTTTTGAAATCGCTTCAAAGGTCAGCGATGTCGTATTTGACAAAACAGGCACGCTTACAGATTCTGCCCTAGAAGTGCGTGAAGTGCTGTCTTTGGGTGAGCTATCAAAAGATGAGATTTTGGCTATGAGTGCGAGCATAGAGAGAGGTAGTGAGCATATCATCGCAAAAGCCCTCATAAAAGCCGCTACACAAGGCGTGACTAATAAGAGCTATGATTTTAGCGATTTTGTCGCTTATGCAGGGCTAGGCATAAAAGCCACAATGCAAGAAGCAGGCAATAAAAAGGGGCAAGTTTTTGCGCTAGGAAGTGAAAAGTTTTTCAAAAAATTAGATTCTAGCATATCTCTAAAATCGTTTGAAAAAGACGCGATTTGTGTGTATCTAGGAGTGCAAAACCAAGACAACACATACAAAATCTTAGGTGTGATTTATCTGCAAGATAGCATAAAAAGCGAGGCTTTTTTGCTAATAGAATCGCTAAAAAAGCACAATATCACGCCACATATCTTAAGTGGGGATATTACTAGCAATGTTAGTCGCGTAGCACAAGAGTTGCAAATAGATGATTTTATCGCGCAAGCTAGCCCAAAAGACAAGCTAGAATTTATCAAAAATCTAAGTCAAAAATCCACACAAAAATTTGCACAAAAAGATTCCACAAACACCCAAAATCTTATAATGATGATAGGCGATGGCGTAAATGATGTGGGTGCACTGCAAGCAAGCGATATTTCGTTAAGTTTCAAAGAAGCAAGTGAGGTAAGCGAAAAAAGCGCGGATATTATCATTTATAGCCACGATTTAGGCAAAATCTACTATGCGATTAGCTTAAGCAAAGCAGTGCTAGCAAATATCAAGCAAAATCTATTTTGGGCGTTTTGTTATAACGCGCTTTGTATCCCACTAGCGTGCGGTGCGCTATATGGATTTGGTGTGCTTCTAAATCCTATGATTGCAGCATTTGCAATGAGTGCTAGTAGCCTTAGCGTGGTTTTAAACGCGCAAAGATTGTGGCGATTTGGATAAATCAAATAGGATTTAGATAAAATACCCCACCAAAAAATATAAAACGCGATAAAAACCAAAACAAAAAGGAGCAACTATGCAAAATCTCACTCTAAAAGTCAGCGGTATCCATTGTGAAAACTGCGCAAGCAAAGTAAAAGCTATTCTAAAGGGCATAAAAGGCGTAGAGCACATAGAAGTGGAAGTGATAAAAATGCAGGGAAATGGGATTGTCAAAATCGAGTTTGACACGCCAGCTAGTATTGAAGCGATAAAAGAGGAAATCCTAGATTGTGGCTATGAAGTGCTAGAATAAAATCCCAAAAAAGCAAAATCCATAGCCCAAAATCTAGCATTCAAAATTTTCGCTTCCAAAATCTTGCACTCCAAAATCTCGCATTAAAATCATAGTGCTACAATTTCATCTACAAGTTTTATCCACAAGTCCGAAGTCTGCAAATTTGCATAAAATCTACAAAAGATATAACAAAAGGCAAAAAATGCAAAACGCTACACAAACCACAAATCCCCCCAAAGTAACGCTAAAAAGTTTTTATAAACGATTTTATCCTTACATAAAAGACTATTATTTGTTTTTTTTCTTAGTCGTTATTTCTAGCTCCATAACAGCAGCTGGGACGGCTGGCTCTGCCTATCTTATCAAACCCGCCCTTGATGACATATTTCTAAACAAAGATGCAAAAATGCTAACTATCGTGCCGTTTTTGGTGGTTGTGGCGTATTTTGCCAAAGGGATTGGCTCTTATGCCCAAAATTTCTTTATAAACTACATAGGCTCTGACATTGTGCGGAGAATCCGCGAAGATGTGCTAGAGCATACCTTGCGACTTGATTTGCAGTTTTTCAACAAAATGCGGACAGGCGAGCTACTCGCACGACTAACGAGTGATATAGAAATGGTGCGTGCAGCAGTGGCAAACTACTGCACAGATTTTGTCCGCGAGGCTTTTACTATTGTGGGGCTTATCGTGGTTGTGATTTACCAAAGTCCTATGCTTGCGTTTTATTCATTTGTGGTGTTACCTTTTTCTGTCGTGCCTGTGATTATCCTTATGCGCCACGTCAAGCGTCTAACTCGCAAAGGTGTGCACAAAGGTGCAGATATTGCCTCAAAACTTACCGAGATTTTCTCTAGTGCTGAAATCATCAAAGCAAACAATGGCGAGCAACTAGAATTAGAGCATTACAAAAAAGAAAACAAAATCCTTTTTAAGCTAGGCATTAAAGGCGTGCTAATCGGTGGAATCAACACACCTTTAATGGAGTTTTTGGGTGCAATCGCCATAGGCTTGGTTATCTTTGTAGGTGGAAATGAAGTCATACAGGAGCGAATGACGGTTGGCGAGTTTGGTGCTTTTACTGCGGCATTATTTATGCTTTGGACACCTATAAAAAGGCTAGTTGGGATTTTTATGAGCTTTCAAAGCGCACTTGTAGCAGGGGAGAGAATCGCTTATATTATGGATTTGCGACCAACCATAATCGATGGGAATCGCACGCTAAATAAACCCATAGAATCTATACAGGTAGAAAACGCCAAACTTAGCTATGATGAAGTCGCAGCCCTAAATGGCGTAAGTTTGCAAGTGGCTAGAAATGAGATAATCGCGCTTGTTGGCAAATCTGGCTCTGGCAAAAGCTCGCTTGTAAATATGATTTTGCGACTTTATGAGCCAAGTAGTGGGAGGATTTTGATAAATGGTGTGGATACAAAAGAATTTACCCAAAAATCCGTGCGTGATAATATCAGTATCGTTACGCAAAGAATCTTTATTTTTAATGACACGATTGCGGCAAATGTCGCTTATGGAAGCACGATAGATGATGAGCGCGTGATAGACGCGCTAAAAAAAGCTCAAATGTGGGATTTTATCCAAAGTATTGAGGGCGGGATAGAAGCAAGGCTTGATGAGTTTGGCACAAACCTAAGTGGCGGGCAAAGACAGCGCATAGCCATTGCAAGGGCGATTTATAAAAATAGCGATGTGCTTATATTTGATGAAGCCACTTCCGCTCTAGACATAAAGACAGAGGAGGAAATACGCAAAACCATAGAATCCATAAAGCAAGATAAAATCATTATCCTAATCGCTCATCGCCCTAGCACGATTTCGCTTGCAAGCAGAATCTACCACCTAGAAAATGGACTCATCACGCATATCAACACACCTGAAGAGTTTTTCCGTGATGAAGCCCTAAGCCAAGAATTGCAAAAAGAGCAATAGCAAAAAACAATGAAATACAACATAAACCTTGATACTTTTTTGATTTCGGATTCTCATTTCGGGCATAAAGCCGTGATGAAAAAAGAGCCCTCTCGCAAAGAAGCACTCAAAAGAAGTCCTTTTAAGGTGTTTGAGGATTTGACCGTATATGAGTGGAACACAGTGGTAAATCGTGGCGATAAAGTGCTGCATTTGGGGGATTTGTATTTTGATGATGGGTATAAATACTTGCCAAAGCTAAGCGGGGACAAAATCCTGCTTGTTGGCAACAACGACATTGGTAAATTTTGGCGAGTGCAGGAAATGGAGGAATGGCAAGTCTGCAAAAAGCTAAAGCTACAAATCCCGCACAAAAACAAAATCTTGCGTAGGCTAGTAGAAAAATTTGGCAAAGAGCAAGTCAAAAATATCTATGCAAACGCTATCGTGCTAGATATAGGTAAAGAGCGGATAATGTTTAGCCATTTTCCCGTGATGAATCGCAAGAGTAATGATAGATTTTGGGAAGCGCGAGATGTGCTAGATGAGGCGTATCGGCTAAGTGAATGTAGCTTAAACATACACGGACATACGCACTCTAAAAAAACGCATAATAAATTCTGCATAAATGTCAGCTGTGAGGAGACAGAGTTTCGCCCTGTGAGATTATCTCAAGTGCTTAGTATGCACTAACTGTGTCCTTACTTATCGTGGTTTATTCTTTTTCTGCAAAAGCATAGTTTAAAGGGTGCTAGATTTTAAGATTCATAAAATTTAGGTTTTGTGTTATAATCCAAGCAGTTATTAAAAATATTTTACGCAATAGAATTTCACAAGTTCGTTAAAAGTCATTTGAGGATAGAAGTTTTTAGGCATAGGCAATATTGGGAATTATATATCCAAAGAATCATAAGGACAATTTATGCCATCAATTCTAAGTAATAAAAATCAAACAAATGAAACATATATCTACAAGCAGCACAAACTCTATGCGAAGTTGCTAAGCGGAGAATATTATTTGCTCAAAAATAATAGTTTTGTCCTAGCAAATGATGAGATAAATGAGATTTTGGATATTTTGCCAGAGGGTATAGATTTAAAAATAATGCAAAAAAGTTTTAATGTAGAAAACCCTATTGAGCTTTTGCCCTACCTTAGAAATACTATCGGGGATTTTGATTTTTCACATTTAAGCACAAAAACAAATTTTGATAAGCCAATTATGTCAAATCTATCACTAGATTGTGTATTTCCAAAGATACTAGATTGTCAAATCGATATAAATCCAAGCGCATTGTATCCAAGCAGGGATATTGACCCAAAAAATAATGGAATCCAAGTTTTATCACTAAGTGGTGCGCAGCACAAACTTCAAGTAAGCATTACAAATAATGTAATTGCAGAAAATTATGGAGATTTTATCCTAAAGCCTGATAATGAGGAATACTCAAATCTAGCAGTAAATGAACATCTAAATATGAGTTTTATGCGCGAATTTGGGTTTGAAGTGCCTTTTAACGCGCTTGTTTGTGATAGACATTTTGGAGAGTTTCATTATGTGGTTAAGCGATTTGATATAGATGAAAATGGCAATAAAATGCCACAAATAACGCTTAATGCACTAACAAAAAGCAAAAGAAAAGAAATAGGAAATATTGAGGACATAGCAACTTTTCTGCGAGATAGGCTAGATAATACAGAAAAAATAAAATTTATAAGATATATCTATGCAAATGCTTTGCTACACAACAACGACTTGCACAAAAAAAATATCAGTTTTGTATTTAAAGATAACAAACTTAAATTAAGTCCAGCTTATGACATTTTAAATATTTATCCCATAAGAAAGCTAGAAAATACTCAATGCCTCTTGCTAATCAACAACAAGCAAAACAATATAAAAATCGATGATTTTCACTCAATCAGTCAAAATCTAGGAGTTGATTTTACACAAACTAGAGAAAACCTAAATCAAATACTAGATACTTATCTAAACAAATACCCTGAATATATCAAAAAATTAAGCGATATACTAAAGAAGCACCCCACAAGAAATGTAGAAATTGCTATGAGTTTTAAGGATTTTAGAAATAAACTTTTAGATAGTTATGATAAATGTCAAAAAAATAAGGAGATTTAGCAATTTCTGCAAAAAAAGTATTATAATCTTGCCAAAATGTAGGTGTCTAAAAAAAAGGAAAATAAAAATGAAAAAAGTTAAAAAACCAAATCCGATGCTGTTGCTTACGATAAATTGTTCCATAGGCAATAAACGAAATCATCTAAGCATTAAGCGTTTGTGCGATTTATTTTTGCATATCAAAGAAAAGGAAAATTCTCTAACCAGCCTTGAAAAATATGCAATCACAACAATGCAAGAAGAAGCAAAGCCACAAGAAATAGAATTATTTAAGCAAGAATATCCACATATACCGAAAGAAAATATTGATTATGCCTTATCAATTAAACCTTACGCAAAGTAATGTGGATTTTATAAAAACATATTGCGCAGAGCAAATATACGCGCTAGAGCAGTTTTTGCCAATCGTTGATGAATCTGTGAATAGAGGAGCTATAAAAGATGGCATAGCTTTTGGTGGCGGAACTGCACTAACAATGTATTATCTAGCGCATAGGAGGAGTTTTGATATTGATTTATTTGTAGATGATAGACAATATCTTTCCTTTTTTAGCCCAAAACTTTGGATTTTAGAAAATTCAAAGTTTAATGATAGTTACACAGAGCTTGCCCACCATATTGGTTTTAGCACAAAAGAAAACATAAAGATAGATATACTTGCTAGCCCTTTTATTGAAAAAGCATTATTAGATGATTCCAAATCTTTTTTCAGCCAAAGTGTCTATATTCATTCCATAGAGGACATTATCGCAAATAAAATCCGCTTTAGAAAACTTGATAATAAAACAAGAGATATTTTTGATATTGTTGCTAGTATCCAAAAATACCCTAATTTGATTGATAATTTACTAGAAAAAGAATCAATCAATAAAAATGACATAAAAGACTTAAAAACAGCTATACAAACGCTAAATTATGAAAAACATCATAATGATATAGAAATGATGCAACCCGTCCAAGAATACAAAGAAATAGCCTTAAATGCCCCCAAAATTCTAATAGATTTATTGACACGCATATACTAAAAACAACCACAATACCTCTCCAAACCCCCAGCAAAAAACCAAATCCCCTCACATAAGGTTTCGTGCGATTCTAACCCCCAAATCCCAACCCCCCAAACTAAAACACAAAATTGTAGCGGAAGAATATGTCATAGTTTGAGCCGACTACCGCTTTTGTGCCTACTTTTGTTGTGTTGCCATTGCCGTTTCCTCCACCATTAGTAGGACTTGATAGCATTTTTTGCTCATCTAGTGTAGCTCTCACAGGGCGAAACCTAACACCCAGCTCGACATCGTGGTGCTTGGCTAGATTTGCCCTCACACCGAAGTTTATAGCGACATTGAAGCTAGTTTTTGGGTTGCTAAACTTCTTGCCTTTGTAGTTTGTAGGAAGCTGTTTGGGTGCAGTAGTTACGCCACCACTTCCAGCTGCATCTCCTGCTGCTTCTAGCATATTTTCTAGCAGTTTATTGCTCCAGCCATAGCTCTGCGCTCCTAGCCCCACACCAGCAAAAAACCCAAAGAAATTGTTGTTTTTCTCTACGATATTTAGTAGCCCATCGATATTTAAATTATAGTTCATACCCCAGATTTTGTTTTGGTGTGCATAAGAGTAGTTGAAGTCCGCATAATATCGCAAGCCAAATCCACCTGTGATAGCGTGCTTGTATCCCACTAGGATTCCATAGATTCCTGTGGCTCTATCTAGTGAAGCTGATGAAGTGTAAGTGTTTTGCACTCCACCTGTGGGAGTGGCGAGATAGCTTACAGCTCCATTGTAGCTCAGAGATGCTACACCGATGCTTAGCCCCACAAACACGCCACTTTTTTCTTTATTCATAGGCTCGATTTCAAAGGGGCGAGTTTGCTCCTCTTGGGCTAATTGCTCTTGGGTGTTTTCTCCTGTGCCTAGCGTGTCTGCGCTTTCTTGTGTGTGTGTGTGTGGCACTCCGCAGCCCTCCCCACAAGGCGTGCTAGTGGATTGCACAGGCTCTTTTTGGTTAGGCATTTGTGCTTGGCTTGCCTCATTTGTCGCTTCGCTTGCTGCTTCTTGCGCGGATTGATTTGTCGCTTCTTGTGTCGCCTCTTTGGTTGCTTCTTGGGCTTTGGTATCAGCAGGTGCTTGTGCTTCACTTTGCGCTTCAGGCTGTGCGTTTGCGATACTTAGGGCAAAAGCACTTGCCAAAAGCACTTTACCCAAAGGTTTTAGCTTTGTGTGTTTAGGATTATTGTTTGGGGTGTGGTTGCAGTCTTTTTGTGTAGTAAGCCTTTCATCTCCTTTTTGCTTCTTTTGTGTTTGTGTTAGCTTGAGTGTTTTTCTTGTTTTTCACGCTTTTCATACCCAATCTTTATCAACGCTTTGTGGATATTTTGTGCTTTTTTGCAAAAAATCGTGTGATTATAACACAACTAAAACAAAAAAAAAAAAAAATGGAAAAATATTTTGGGATTTTTTGTGTTTTGCATTGTTTTATTGTGTTGTATTGTGTATTTTTATGGTGTGCAATGCCAACTTTGCCATAATGCTAATTTTGCCATAATCCCAAACTTTTGTCATATTTAGCATTAGCGAAATACCTCATATACAAGCCATAGCTTTACTTAAAAACAATGCTAATTTGGGCATAACTAAATATTTAAAAAACTGCTATAACATAGCACATAGACTTCAAATCCCACCGCGAAATCTCCAAACTACTCTAACTCCAAAAGTGTGAAACATAAAACTTAAGGATAAAAAATGCAACAAACACTTTTTACAGCTACATCGCAATCCCAAATCGGTATCCCACAAATAGGCATTCCAAAAGAAAGCCAAAAAAACGAAGCACGAGTAAGTGCCTCTCCTGCAAGTGTGAGTGCGCTACAAAAGCTAGGATTTACCGTAGTGGTGGCAAAAGGTGCTGGGGCAAAAGCTGGCTTTAGCGATGAGGAGTATCAAAACAATGGCGCGACAATCGTCACCCAAAATCAAGCCCTATCTAGCGACATAGTCCTAGTAGTAAATGCCCCAAGCGATGAAGAAATCAAACAGCTAAAAAAAGGCGCGATTCTAATCGGGCTACTTGGCATAGCGCACGATAAGCCACTTTTAGAATCCCTAAACGCGCAAGGCATAAACGCGCTTAGTATGGACTGCGTCCCTAGAATCTCACGCGCTCAAAGTATGGACGCGCTTAGCTCTATGGCAAATATCGCAGGCTATCGCGCTATAATCGAATCTAGCTTTGCTTTTGGGAGGTTTTTTGGTGGGCAAATCACTGCTGCTGGCAAAATCCCACCCGCAAAAGTCCTAGTCATCGGTGCAGGGGTAGCTGGACTAGCCTCAATCGGCACGGCAAATAGCTTGGGTGCGGTTGTGAGGGCGTTTGATACGCGCCCTGAAGTCAAAGAGCAGGTGCAATCTATGGGTGCGGAATTTTTGGAGATAAACATAGAAGAGGAAGCGGGCGGGGGTGATGGCTACGCAAAGGTAATGAGTGATGCTTATATAAAAGCTGAAATGGAGCTTTTTGCCACCCAGGCAAAAGAAGTAGACATTATCATCACTACCGCTCTTATCCCGGGCAAGCCCGCTCCCAAACTCATCACCAAGCAAATGGTAGAATCTATGAGGCAGGGCAGTGTGATTGTGGATTTGGCTGCCCAAAACGGTGGCAACTGCGAGCTAACAAAAGCAAATGAACTAATAGTTAGCAAAAATGGCGTAAAAATCATTGGCTATACGGATTTGCCCTCACGCTTGCCTACGCAAAGCTCACAGCTATATGCGACAAATGTGCTAAATCTACTAAAGCTAATGTGTGAAAAAAGCCAAGCTATCCAAGAAAGCAAAGAAAGTAAAGAAGGCAAAGAGGGCAAGCTAGAGATTGATTTTGATGATGAGATTTTGCGCGGTGCGTGTGTGTGCAAAGACGGGCAAATCACTTTCCCACCACCACCTATAAAAGTCTCTGCTACAAAAAATCCCGCAGATAATTTGGCAAAATCTGGCAAAAAAGACTCTGCAAAAGAGGATTTGGCACAAAAGGATAGCACGCAAAGTAGCACAGATTCTAGCAAATCTTGCCCTCTAAGAAAGATTTGGCACAAATATTATAGCTACGCACCGCTTGGATTTGGGATTGTAGCGATTTTGGCGTTTTTTGGGATTTGTGCAAATGCGCCGAGCGAGTTTTTGTCGCATTTTATGGTGTTTGCACTTGCTTGTGTGGTGGGCTACTATGTCGTGTGGAATGTAAATCACGCGCTTCACACCCCGCTAATGAGCGTTACAAACGCCATTTCTGGTATCATCGTTGTGGGGGCATTGCTACAAATGGGCGAGGGAAGCCTAATTAGCGCACTTGCTTTTGTGGGTGTGTTTATCGCTAGTATCAATATTTTTGGTGGATTTTTTGTTACACAGCGAATGCTAAAAATGTTTCGCCTTGATAGAGATGATAGGCAAGATAGCAAGACTACCAAGTCTAGCAATGCTAAATCTAGCAGTGCCAAAGCTAGCAATGTGAAGTAAGGAGGCAAAATGTTTGATACTTTTTTTGACAATGCAAACCTAACAAACGGTGCTTATATCATTGCTTCGATTTTGTTTATCCTCTCTCTTGCTGGACTATCTCAACACAAAAGCGCGAAAAGAGGCAATCTTTTTGGTATAGCAGGTATGGCTTTAGCCCTCTTAGCGACAATACTTAGTGGCGATATAGGCAATCTCGCTCTAATCATCGCAGCTATGCTACTAGGCGGTGGCATAGGAGTGATTTTAGCCCAAAAGGTAGAAATGACACAAATGCCCGAATTAGTAGCGATTTTGCATAGCTTTGTGGGGCTTTGTGCTGTGCTGGTAGGGCTAAATAGCTTTATAGGCGATTTGCAAGATTCTAGCAGATTGGTTGAGCAACTAGAATCTAGTGGGCTTGATTCTGGACTAGAATTTGGGCTAGGGCTTATGTTGCCATTTTTTGGTGCGGATTCTGCTGGGCTTGATGAGATTGGCAATCCTGCAAGTGCCAATCCAATCCACCTAGTCGAAGTATTTTTGGGTGTGTTTATCGGGGCGGTTACTTTCACAGGTTCGCTTGTAGCGTTTGGCAAACTTCGTGGAATCCTATCGGGCGCACCGCTAAACTTGCCTTTTAAACATTATTGGAATCTAGCCGCGCTTATTTTGTCATTTGTCGCGCTTATCGTGTTTGTAGCTAGCGATGATATGCTCCCACAAATCATCGCTATAAGTGCTATGCTATTTATCGCGCTTGTCTTTGGCTGGCATTTAGTCGCTTCTATCGGTGGGGCGGATATGCCTGTGGCTGTGTCTATGCTAAACTCATATTCGGGCTGGGCTGCGGCTGCGGCGGGGTTTATGCTAGGAAATGATTTGCTTATCGTTACAGGTGCGCTTGTGGGTAGCTCTGGGGCGATTCTCTCATACATTATGTGCAAGGCGATGAATCGCTCATTTATCAGCGTGATTGCAGGGGGGTTTGGCACAGATGGGGGAAGTGCTAGCACAGATGAGGGGGGAGAATACACACAAATAAGCCCCGAGCAAGTAGCCACACTGCTAGAAAACGCAAAATCTGTCATCATAACCCCGGGCTATGGACTAGCAGTCGCACAAGCCCAATACCCTGTCTATGACTTGACAAAAAAGCTCCAAGATAGAGGAGTGGAAGTGAGGTTTGGCATACACCCTGTGGCAGGGCGACTCCCGGGGCATATGAATGTATTGCTAGCAGAAGCAAAAGTGCCTTATGACATCGTTCTAGAAATGGAGGAAATAAACGCAGATTTCCCAAGCACTGATGTCGTGCTAGTCATCGGCGCAAACGACACAGTAAACCCAAGCGCACTAGATGACCCAAATAGTCCCATAGCAGGTATGCCTGTGCTTGAGGTGTGGAAAGCAAAGAATGTGATAATGTTTAAACGCTCAATGAATACGGGCTATGCGGGCGTGCAAAATCCGCTATTTTTCAAAGAAAATACCAAAATGCTTTTTGGCGATGCCAAAAAGAGTGTGGAGGCGATTTTGGGCGCATTGCAATAATAAATCTGCAAAAGAGATTCTAACTCAAATAAAGATTCTAGGCAAGTATAGATTTTTGTAAGTATTTGCCAATCTTAGAAATCAAACTAGCAAAATCAAACTGCCAAAACTAAAGCATAAGGACAAAACAATGACAGCACGACAAAGAATCTCAAAAATCACAAAATCCCTAAAGCCTCTAAAATCCCACGACAAAAATGCTATCAAAATCTTAAACAGCGTTTTTTTAGCATTTGGAATGTGTCTATCTACCTCGCAAGCTAGCAATCTAAAGTGTCAGCTAAAAGCCACTCAATATCCACAAAGCTACAAAATCTCCCAAAAAGAACAACAAGCCCTAAGCCTAATCACCCAATCCATACAACAGCCAAATAGCACAGAAATCATCAAAAAACTTGCTACGCTAGATTCTACTCTTGGCAAACTCTATATTTTGCAACTTCATTCCTTGCTAAACCAAATCAAATCCATACAAGCCACAGATGATAGCGAGATAAAGTGTCAGGCTTGCGCTGACTTTGCTAAAAGTGCGTTGTCTTTTGCTTTTGCAAGCGATGCAGAAAAAAATCAAAATCACATAAAAGAGATTTTATGGCTAGATTCTAGCGCAAGGGTGGGCGAAGAGCTACTTTGCGTAGGGCTAGTAGCTAAGGACACAAAGGCGTTGGTAGAGTCTTATGCACACTTTGCACTTGCGGGGGTAAATACTCGCGCGATAAATGCGCTGCTAAGCGCGGTAAAAATGGGCGATAAAGACGCAGCTAGGATTTTGGAGTTTTTGCTTGATAATGGTGTGTATTTGGCGCAAAACACCCAAGCTAGCCAAACGCTAAAAAAAGCGATAAGTAGTGGGAATCTAAATAGCATTTTTACAAATTCTAGCAAGGATTTTGTAGTGCGTGAGTTTAACGCATATAGTAATGTGCTAGAAAATCTTTTTTATCAATCTTTGCTTAGCAGGGGGGCTATCATAGATGAGCTAGATACTCGCTATGCCAACTTAAGCGCAGCGTCAAAAGCTGATAGTGCTAGCGTTTTAGCCAAAGAGCTAGATAGGGCAAAATCCCTAAAGCAAGCCGCGATAGCAAAAATGTCTACTAACGAAAAAAATGAGTTTAATGAGGCACTAAAGTTTAAGCAGCATTTGCACAATGTCGATGAAACGCCTTATACTAGCACTTATTTAATCAAGCAGAATAAAAAATAAACAAATAGAATCTAAAATATAGTGGATTTTATAAGAACTTTGTAGCTAGGCAAAGCTAGAAAATGAGCTAGTATCGTAGGCTAATGCTTTTTTGAGATTTTGCTATTTATGGGGCTTTTTCCATAGATTCCAAAGAAATTTGATAATTATGCTAAAAGCTATGCCCTCTATCATCGCTGCTATCAAAAACGCATAATACATATCCTTGCTTATAGCATTCCAATCATCTGCGATTTTGGCAGTAACGACAAGAAAAGTCAAAGGCATAGCGTGGCTTAGCGCAAAAAGTGTGGTGCTTTTGGCACTTTTAAAATACCGAAAAAACGCCATATTTGCCGCTACAAGCCTCAAAATAAGCATAGCAACCGCAATATATACGCCCTCTAAAACATAGCTAGGATTTTGCAAAATCAGCTTCAAATCTAGCGTGCTTCCCACATATACAAAAAATAGCGGGACAAAAAACCCAAACCCGATTTCATTTAGTTTGCCAACCAACTCGTGCTTGTAAGAAAAAAATATCGCCACAATCGTCCCTGCCAAAAATGCCCCTAGCACAGCTTCCAAGTCAAGAAACAGCACCAATGCCACAAACACAATAAAAAGCATAACCACAAATCTAATATCGCGATTGCTCAAATCATCATAAGGCATAAGAAAGAGTTTGAAGTTTGGAAACCACCAAAACAGCATTTTAAACACCCAAAAAATCCCAACTATTCCAAGCATAAACACCAAAAGCACAGCTAGATTTTCATACAAACGCAACGAATTGCCATAGTGATAAAATCCGCTAATAAGGGTTAGGATAGCAATACTTATTACTTCGCCTATCACGCCTACGGCTAGGGATATTTCTAGCCAAAGTTTGTCTTTGCCATAGTCTTTTATCAGCGTCATTATCATACCAAGACTCATCACAGGAAGTGCAGCTATAAAGACATTTGGTAGCTCCAATACAAGCACGATAATCGCTGTGAGTGCGTATAGCACGACAAAATACACCACCACGCTTTTTAGAAATCTTTTGCCAAGTCTGCTAAATCCGCGCAAATCCACCTCCATCCCGCACAAAAACATCAAAAACAAAAATCCAACCTTTGCCATAAGATCAAAGGCTTCGCTATGGCTAAACACGCCAAAATAAACACCAAAACAGCCCAAAAACATTTCTACTACGACTATGGGGATACGCGTGAGATTGGCAAGTGTGGGGGCTATGACTATGCAAATAGCGATGATAGAAAAAGCGATAAAAATATCTAGCAGAATGTTTTCCATTTTTGGCTTTGATTCCTTGTGAGGTTTTGTAGGCTGGGTAGTTGGTGGTTTTAAGACTTTTAAGAGTTTTTGCTCCTAGCCTTTGCTAAATCGGTAGTTTTTTGCTTTGATTTTAGCTTGATTTTGACTTGGGATTGGCAAACGGCTATAAAAATAACGATAAAAGTAAAATCAAAAAACGCACAAAATCAAAAATACAAAAGAGTGATTGCATTTGCTTGGAATTTAATTTGATTGCATTTTTTATGTTTTAGGCAAAAAATCAAAATTTTATGAACTTTGTTTGTTTATTTTTCTTGTTAATTTTGGCTAAATCTTATAAATCTCACTC
>NZ_NXLN01000022.1:0-46560 GCF_003364135.1 Helicobacter sp. MIT 01-3238 | reverse complement strand
TTTTGGTATAACTTTTTACGATATAATCCAAAAATGTTTTTTGCATTTTTTTTACCTTAGTTTTTTTTGCGCTTTCTTAGCGATTCTCAAACAAATTTTTAACTCTTCAAGGAGAAAAATCTATGACTACTTTTGATAGGACTTCATCACTTGGCTTCATCTCTTACTTATCTCGCATACCACATAGATTTAGCGGGGGGGGGGGGCGATATAAGTATCCTCTAAACGCGCTAGGTTTATGTTTTCTTAATCTCTCCTGCCATTTTTTCTTGCCACTCGTTTTTTTATTTGCTCTCACTTCTTGTGCTTCCAAACCAAAATACATAACAGATTCTAACGATTACACTTCCTTTGGCATTGATTACCACGATATAGAAAATATGCTAGATGACAATGTAAAATCTTTTTTAGGCTCTGATTTTGTGAAAAATTTAGAGGGCAAAAAAATCCTTGTGATTTCGGATATAGAAAATCTAACAGATGATGATATAGATATAGAGCTACTAAGTCGCAAATTTGCAAGGCAAATCCGCGATAGCAAAAAGTTCGTCCTTACAAACGCTATCTCAGGAAGCGGTAGCAAAAGAGATAAAATGATAAAAGATTCTCGCGCTCTACGCAATGATGAGGAATACAACCAATACACCACCAAAGAAAAAGGAAGTCTGCTCGCACCTGATTATTCTCTTGCTGGCAAAATCACGCAGTGCACAAAAAATATTGGCAAAAAGGTAAGAGTGGATTATCAGTTTTTGATAGTTCTAAGCGATATAAAAACAGGCGTGGTGCTATGGGACAATGAGGAAATCATCTCAAAAATCATAGCAAGGGATAAATTACAAGAATTTGATGGGATAGAATCTAAACAAAACAACCGCTATGAAAGATATACAAAACCAAAGAAAGACAAACAACATTCTTACGCGGGCGAGAAAACAAAGGAGTTTTTTAGAAATGCGGGGTATAAGACAAAGGAGTTTTTAGCCAAATCTTATGACATAACAAAAAATTTTATTCTTGGTTTTGGATATAAAAATCATATAGTTTTAGGAATGGATTTGGGACTTGGTGGAGGGAGAATAAATATGCCTCCAATTGATTTTAATTTGATAAGAGTAAACAATAATTATTGGAGTGGTCCTACCACCAAAACAGAAAACCACACTATGTATATGGATGACTTTGATAGCTCTCACACATTTATAATGCCAATCAATGTTCGTATGGGATATTTGCGTGATATTGGGGAAAATTGGGCTTTTGCACTAAATTTTATTTATAACTATACTGTTGCTTTTTTTGATTCCTACAAGCTAGAAGCAACTACTTATAGTATTGAGTTTGGAAGCAAAAAATTAACTTCTACAATCCAAAGACTTGGTGGTGAGATTTTGATTTATTATAAATTGCTAGAGAAACTTCATATTTTTGTGGGTAGTGGAGTATTGAAAGATATTAGCTCAAAATATAATATTTCATTTGAGGTCGGTAGTAGAAATTGGTTTGAGGACGATATATACATAAATGTTGAGGGGCAAAAAAGATTTAATTTTGAATCAAAAATAGATTCTTGGTATCCTATTGTAAAAATTGGTGGACTTTTTATTTTTGGCTACTTTGGCGTAGATAGCACAATTTATTGTAGCTGGGTTACGAAAGAAAGAAATTATTTGGGAACAAACTGCGGAGTTTCAATAGGAGGTCAAATAAAATATTAAATATTTCTAGCTATTTCCATACAAAAGTTATGGACTAAAAAAGTTAAATGATGCTATTTTTTGACATTGATGAAGTTTAAGAAATATTTTTATAAACTTCATCGTTTTTTTTTAGTTAGTTTTTTACACAATTATCACATTGACTTGCGCAAGCTGGCAAGACAATGCTTACACAAAAACTTAAACAAATACAACAGCCACAAGCCAAGCTAAAATCACGCTAGATTCTAGCTTGCTCCATTTTAGCGATTTGGTTTTGCGAAGTTTTGTGAATCTGATTTAGAAAATGTCGACTTAAAAATAGCCCCCTTAAGCCGACACAAATCTTATCACCCCAAATTTTCCTCTATTAGCTTATGAACTCTCGAGTTAAACTCTTTCACACTTTGCAAGCCGCCAGATTCTAGTAGCACTGCGCAGTCATAGAGTAGATGAGCGCATTCTTGCACTTTGGCAGATTCCGCACCTTTTAGCTTGCTAAATATGCTATGAGAGACATTGATTTGCAAAGTCTTGGGCGATTTTGGTGGCTCTTGTCCCATTTGTCGCATTAGATTTGCCATCATAGCGTTTGCCTCCTCGCCCACAAGCGCGATAGGTGAGCTCAAATCATCACTTAGCTCCACTTCTTTTATCTCACTTCCCAAAGCCTCTTTGAAGTCTTTAATGATTCCCTCAAATTCCTTTTTCACACCCTCATCTATACTGCTTTCTCCTAGCTCTTTTAGTGCTTCACTTGATGCGGCATCTTTTAGCGGAGTTTTGTCATACTCTCCGACACTTGGCATCACAAAGCTATCGATTTCATCGCTTAGAAGCAGCACGGTATAGCCCTTTTTGGCATATTTTTCCAAAATCGGCGATGCTTTTAGTAGCTCTTTGTTTTCGCCGATGAGATAGTAGATACTTTTTTGCTCTTTTTGCATTGCTTCTTTGTAGGATTTTAGGCTTACACTCTCGCTTAGCTTGCCATCGCTAGCCACACTATCAAACCGCAAAAGCTCCAAAATCTTTTCTTTGTTTTCAAAATCACTATAAAGCCCCTCTTTTAGTGCTTTGCCAAATTGAGTATAAAAAGTCTTATATTTTTGACTATCTTTTGCTAGATTTGCGATTTCGCCTAGAATCTTTTTTGTCGATGCGGATTTAATATTTGCTAAAATCTTGTTTTGCTGCAAAATCTCACGGCTGACATTTAGTGGCAAATCCTCACTATCAATGATTCCGCGCACGAAGCGCAAATATTGTGGCAATAGCTCTTTATCATCATCAGTGATAAACACACGCTTGACATATAGCTTCACACCACTTCTATAATCCACCCTAAACAAATCAAATGGCGCAACACTTGGGATAAAAAATAGTGTGGTGTATTCTAGATTGCCCTCTACGCGTGTGTGGATATAGCTTAGTGGCTCGCTATTATCGTGTGTAAAGCCTTTGTAAAATTCCTTATAGTCCTCATCTTTTAGCTCATTTTTTGGGATTTTCCATATCGCTTTGGCGTTGTTTAGCTGCTCTGTTTTGGATTCTTTGACTTCTTTTTTGTCGCCCTTTTTTGATTGTCCTTTGCCCTCGTCACTGGTATCTTCGCTTTTTTCATCGCTAGAATCCTCATACTTTGTTTCCTCATAAGTTAGAAAGATAGGGAAAGCAATGTGTTCAGAGTATTTTTTGATGATAGATTCTATCTCCCAGCGACTTGCGAAATGCTTCTCATCATCTTTTAGATATAGCGTGATTTGCGTGCCGTGTGTGTCTTTTTGACAAGGAGTGATTTCATACTCGCCACTACCATCACTTATCCAGCTATATGCCTGCTCATCTGCCTTACCAGCTTTTTTGGTGGTTACCACTACTTTGCTAGCCACCATAAAGCTTGAGTAAAACCCCACACCAAACTGCCCTATAAGCGCGGAATCTTTCTTTTTATCTCCACTTAGTGCATTTAGAAAGCTCTTTGTGCCAGATTTTGCTATCGTGCCTAGATTTTGAATCAGCTCCTCCTCGTTCATACCTATACCAGAATCCGCCACACTCAAAATGCCCTTTTTCTCATCAAATGTTATATCTATGCGCGGACTAAAGGTAATTTGCTTATATGCTTCATCGCTGATTGTTAGGTAGTTTAGCTTATCAAGCGCGTCAGAAGCGTTGCTTACTAGCTCACGCAAAAAGATTTCTTTGTTTGAATAAAGCGAATGAATCATCAAATCTAGTAGTTGCTTTATTTCGGTTTGGAATGCCATTTTTTTGCTCATTTGTAGCTCCTTAGATAAAAATTTGGCAATTATAGCATTTAATTGATAAATATTTGGAAACTTTATAGCTATAATATCAAGTTTAGTTAGTCTAAAGATATAAAGTTTTTTATATACAAAAAGTCAAATACATAAAAATCCACAAAAACAAGTAGTCCCAAAGATAGATTCTATCACACCCAAATATTCGCTCAAATCACGCAACGCCCCGCAAAATCTGCTACAATAGCACGACTTAATCCACAAAACCTAAATCCCACAAAATCCCCACAAAGAGTATCAATGCAAAATCACGAGCCTTTTTGCCCTTACTTAAGCAAAACACCAGACAAATGTGGTGGTTGCGAGATAGACGCACCCTATCCTGCCCAGCTAGCCAGCAAAAAAGAGCGGATTTTAGAGATTTTTGGCAAAGACTTAAATTGTGTAGATTTTCGTGTATTTGCCTCGCCAGAAGTGGGCTATCGTGCAAGGGCGGAGTTTCGCATTTATAGAAAAAACACAGCTAACCAAGTCGCAACTGCTAAAAATCTAGCCCAAATGGATTTGGCAATGATGAGCAAGCAAAAAACCACAAAAGCAAATCCCCAAAAAAATCTAGCAGACAAAAATCAAACAAACAAATCAATCAAAATCCCTATAAAATCTTGCCCGATTTTGCTACCAAATATCAGCCTTGCGCTCAAATCTTTTATAGATTTGATAAATGATTTGGCGCGAAGTGAAAACAAGCAAGACTATGAAGTGCTCTCTAACAAGCTATATGCCATAGAAGCACTTGGTGTGGCAAATCCACCACTTTCTACAAAAACTACAAATGACTTAGATTCTGCGCCCAAAAATTCTCATAGCGTTATTTTGACACTTATCTATCACAAAAAGCTAGATAAAAAATGGGAGCAAAAAGCAAAAGAGCTAAGCCAAAAACTCCCGCAAAATCTAGCTCTCATAGGACGAAGCAAAAACCAAAAAATAACCCTGCAAACCGACAAACTACTAGAATCTATCACACTAGAAAAAACATACATATTTTTGCGAAGCGAGGGGAGGTTTAGCCAGCCAAATGCCTATATAAATCCGCTAATGATAAACTTTGTCAAAGACGCGATAAAATCGCACAAAAAAGAGGATTTGTTGGAGTTGTATTGTGGCGAGGGCAATTTTTGCGTAAGTTTGGCTAGCGAGTTTAGGAGCGTCCTAGCCACAGAAGTGGTAAAGTCCTCTATCCCAGCATTGAGAGAAAACGCCCAAAACAATGACATAGCAAATATCACAGCACTGCGACTAAGCGGGGAGGAAAGCATAGAAGCATTGGAGGGAAAAAGGGAGTTTTTTCGCGCTAGAGAGGTGGATTTGAAATCTTTTAGATTTTCACATATTTTGATAGACCCGCCAAGAAGTGGGATTAGTGGAAGTAATATTAGTCAAAGTGAGATTAGTGGAAGCGAAATTAGCAGTAGCGCACCAAATACAAATCAAACAAATAACAAAACAAACACAAAAAATGCAATCAAAAATCCCTTGCAAAAAGCTAGAGAAATGCTAGATTTTATCGCCAAACACGACTATATCATTTATATTTCTTGCAATCCTTTAAGCCTAAAAAACGATTTAGAAATTCTGCTACAAACACACAAAATCACGCATTTTGGGCTTTTTGACCAATTCCCACATACTCATCATATAGAATCCGCTCTAATCCTAAAAAAGCACCAAAAATAACCACTTCACGCCAAACTTTGCCACGCTTTTTTTAATATTTTTACAAACCACACCAATCAAACACCCACACTCCACAAGCAAAAAATCTTAAAAATCCGCAAATTCCCTAACAAAAGCGCACCAAATCCTTATCCGCCCGACAAAAATGTGCTATAATCCGCCCTATGTGTAACCAAGACCACCTCCAAAACATTTCTCTAACCTCACTAAATGGCTACCTCTCACGGAGAATCGAAGCATACATAGCCACGCTTTTGCGCCCTTATGGATTGGGTGTGGAGCAGATGATTGCGCTAATGATTCTTGCCAAAAATAGCGATATTTTTGGCGATGAGTGCCAAAAACACAAAAAAAATAGCTGTATGAATGTCTCCCAACTAAGTGAATTTCTACTAAAAGACAAAACCACCACTTCGCGCCTTATCACCTCCCTAGAGCAAAAAGGCTTTGTCAAAAAATTTTATGACAGCAAAAAAGACAAGCGAATCGTGTATATAGAGCTAACAAAGCAGGGCGAAGAAAAATGCAAAGAAATACAATCAGGCAATATAAAATCCCAAACCGATGAAATATTTCAAAAAGCCCTAGATAAAAACGAGAAAGAAGCATTTAGACAATCATTACTAAAGATTTTGGAGGTGCTAGATGAAAAAGCTAAATAAAGACTTTATCTTTTTTGTGCTAGCTTTTGGGCTTTTTGCTTGCGCGTTGAGTGCTGCTCCAAACGCGACAAAACCTCAAAGCACAGCACAAAAAGGCACAGCTATTGAAGCACTACCTATCAAACAGGGTAGTCTAAACAAAAACGAATCTTTCATCGGCAGTGTGCGCTTCAAAGAAGTCAGCTCTATCGCTTCAAGCTCACAAGGCATAGTAAAAAGCGTATTTTTTAGCATAGGACAAAGCGTAAAAAAAGGGCAAAAACTCCTAAGCCTTGATACAGATTTGCTAGCCCAAGACATAAGCATAAAGCGCGCAAAAATCGCAGACGCACGCTACACGCTAGAGCGACAAAAAAACGAGCTAGAACGATACAAAAACCTACTACATTCCCAATCAATCTCTATCCAACAATACGAAAATTTAGAATACGAAATCAAATCTCAAGAAGCCAGAATCCAAGCCTTAGAGGGCGAGCTAGCTATCTCAAAAACCCAAATCGCCCAAAAAACTATCTACGCACCATTTGAGGGAATCATTGTCGAGCAGGGCGTGCGTGTGGGTGAGTGGGTGAAAGAGGGACAAGCGATATGCCAAATCCTAAATTCTCGCGACACCGAAGTCATCATTGATGTCTCAAGCGCAGTGGTTGGCAAGCTAAGCCTAAAACAAAAAGTAGATTTACTCATAGGTGGCAAATCTCACAGCGGGCAAATCTCCGCACTTATCCCCAAAGCAGATTCTCTCTCTCGCACCTTTCCTGTGCATATTGCTGTGCGAAATGATGGGAGCTTTTTGGACGGAATGGCAGCACAAGCAAGGCTTGACATCTCTGGACAAGCCCAAGAGGAGCAAAAAGGAGGACAAGCCGGATTCCTAGTCCCACGCGATAGTATCGTATATAGTGCTGGCAAGCCACATATTTTCATCGTGCAGACTATCTCTCAAGCTATGCAAGCTAGAATCGTGCCTATCACTATCATCACTACTCAAGGCTCTTTTGCCCTTATCAAAAGCCTAAAGCAACCACTAAAAGAAAACGACTTAGTCGTGGTGCGCGGACAAGATAGCCTAAAAGACGGCTCACAAGTGTGGATAACAAACCCCCGCAAAATCTCATACAAAGATTCTTACCCAAAATCTTAAAAGGGTAAAATCCCAAAACCCACACAAAAAACAAATAAGAGCAAGAGAGAGATAGAGAATGTCTGCGATATATTTATTTCTAAAAAACCGCGTGCTATGCGCTGTTTGTGCGATATTTATCCTGCTTTTTGGATTTATCTCGCTAGAGAAAATCCCATATCAGCTACTCCCACAGATAAATCGCCCCACCATAAGTATCTACACTACTTGGGCAGGAGCCTCGCTCTATCAAGTAGAAAAAGAAATCATAGACACCCAAGAAAAACACCTAAAAAACCTAACCCATCTCCAAAGTCTTACTTCCACTTCACGCGACGGTATGGGAATCATAAACCTAGAATTTTCCCTAGAAGCCGATATGCAAAGCGTATTTTTGCAAGTCAGCTCCAAGCTAGAAGAAATCAGTGGCTACCCCGAAAATGTCCAAAAACCTATCATCAAAGCCACAGGCGAGATAATCCCAATCAGTGTATATCTTTTTGCAAAAAGTTTGGATTCTAGGCAGCCCATAGAGAAGCAAAAAGACTTCATAAATGGCGAGATAGTCCCACTATATGAGCGAATCGAGGGCGTGGGCGAAGTGATAATTTCAGGTGGAGTATCAACCCAAGCCCATATCTACCTAAACGCCCAACAGCTAGCCTACAACAACATAACCATAGAGGAAATAATAAGCGCGATAAAAACCCAAAACCGCAATATCTCCGCAGGCAATATAGACTTTGACCAGCGCAACTATCGCTTACAAACTATCGGAGAATATCGCTCGCTAAATGAAGTGCTAAACACCATTATCAAAGTCCAAAATGGCAAGGTTACAAGGCTAAAAGACACGGCAAGCATTGAGATTTCTCACGAGAAAAAAACAAGCCACAATATCCACAACAACGATGAAACTATCTCTATCCAAATCCGCCCCACCGCAGAAGCAAACATACTAGAGCTAACAAAAAAGGTGGAGGATTTGACAAAGCACCTAAACACCCAAGTCCTACCAAAATCTAGCCTACAAATAGAGTGGGGGCGCGACCAAAGAGGGTTTATCCTAAATGCACTATCCCAACTAAAGCTAAGTATCGCACTAGGAATGACCCTAGCAATCCTCGTTCTGTGGCTTTTTTTGCGCAATTTTACTTCGCTTTTTATCATAGCCCTTGTGATTCCTCTAAGTATCATAGGGACTTTTATATCCCTGCATTTTTTCAATCGCACGCTAAATATCATCTCCCTAGCAGGCATTTCTTTTGCCATTTCTATGGTGATAGATTCTGGTATCGTGGTGCTAGAGTCGATTTTGCGAAATCAAAAAAAATCCAAAAACACCATAGAATCCACTGCTAGAGGTGTGCGCGAAGTGCTAGGTGCACTTTTTGCCTCCACTATCACTACGATTGGGATTTTTGTGCCTATTATTTATTTGAAAGATGAGAGCGGGCAGCTATTTGCCGACATAGGCATAGCAGCAAGTAGCGCGATTATCATTGCGTTTTTTGTATGTGTGTTTATTTTGCCCGCATTTTTGCTTAAACAAAATGCAAAATCTTCTAGCGCGAAATCCACCCTAGAATCAACCAAACCAAGCACAAAATCTAGCCAAGATTCTAGCCCACACCATAGAGTAGAATCCAAAGATTTACACTATACAAAATCCTATTTTGATTCTCTACCACAGGCAAATCCACTAAAATCATCTCTACAAACATTTTGGTATAAATCTAGCCAAAATTTCTACGCACTTTGCAAGACTTTGCACTACAAATTTTCGCACTCCAAATATTCACAAAAACTTCCACAAACACTCATCACTATAAATGCCCCTTTTGTCAAAAATCTACTTCATAGCACCAAGCAAAAATGCGTAAATATAAATTTCCAATCAATCTCGCAAAAATATATCCAAATGATTTTACGCTACACAAAGCCACTAGCCAAATCCTGCAACAAAGCCACTCAAACCCTCATAAATTCCACAAATATAGCAAGCGCAAAATCTAAGCAATCTTGCAAATCTCTATATGCAAAATACAGCGCAAAAGCACTGCCATTCATTGCCAAAACCACCACTCATCTAAAGACTTTTTTGCAACTTTTCCAAGCCAAAAAAACTGAATTTTATGCGTGGCTTGAGGAAGTGGGAAAATTTTTAAGTGGCAAGATAATGAAAGGATTATATTTTTGTGTGCAAACACCAAAATCTAGGATTATTAGCATTGTTTCATTTTTGGGAATTACGCTAGGATTTAGCCTGCTTGCATTTCCCAAAAGCGACTATATGCCAAAAGGAGAGCAAAACTTCATCATAGCCTATCTAGCCCCTCCGCCCGGACTATCGCTAAATGAAAAACAATACATTGCAAGCTCGATTTATGAGCATATCTCGCCGTTTTTGCGCGTAAATGGCTACACACAAAAATCCCAAAAAAAATGTCAAAAAACAAAAGACAAAAAATCCTGTGTGCCTGTGATAAAAGATTTTTTTGTAAGCGTGGGCAATAGCATTTATTTCTACCTTGTCGCGCAAGACCCAAAGCAAGCAAGTTCTCTTATAGATTTTGCTAGAAACATCATCGCTCAAATCCCAAATGTTTCAGGCGTGGTGCTTCGTCAAGAGATTTTTAGCGTGGCTGGTGGAAGTAGTATTGATATAAACCTTAGTGGTGGGGATTTGGGCAGGCTAGCAGACGCGGCACTTCGCACGCAAGAAGTGCTAAATGAAAAATTCCCAAGCCTAAATGTCCGCATAGTCCCATCTCTTGCAGAAAATAACCGAGAGCTAAACCTCTACCCAAACACATACGCCCTGCGAACAAATGGCTTAGATGTCGCTAGCTTTGGCAACATAGTAGAAGTCATCACAGAGGGCAAAAATCTAGGAAGTGTCCGCGCTGGTGGGGTAAATGAGCAAGACTATATCGACTTAGTGCTAAAAGACAGCGAGCAAAATCGCTCCCCCGAAGACATACTCTATGCCCAAGTGTATGCCCCAAGCGGGCATATCATAATGCTAGGAAGCCTAAGTGAAGTAAAAAACGAGCTAGGCATAGCACGCATAAGACACTATGAACAAAAGCGCAATATTTTGCTCATACTAAACCCCACAAACCTAACCAAAAACGCACCATTAGAAGAAGTCATAGATTCTATAAAATCTAGCGTGGTAGAGCCTCTAAGCACAGAATTTAGCGACATAGACATAAGCCTTAGTGGCAATGCAAACAAACTTAGCAGGCTAAAAGGCGAGCTAGCTTTTGGATTTGGCTTGGCAGTGGTGATTACTTATTTGATTTTGAGCGCACTTTATGGGAGCTTTTTTTATCCATTTTTTATTATTTTGTCCGTGCCTTTAGCTACAAGCGGTGGGCTTTTGGGACTTTTTCTAGTCGATAAGCTAATCGCACAGCAAAATCTAGATGTCCTCACAATGCTAGGATTTATAATCCTCGTAGGAAGTGTCGTAAACAACGCGATTTTAATCATATACCAAGCCCGCATAAATTTCTTGCACTATGAAATGTCGTGGTGGGATAGCGTGTTTGATTCTACCCACACAAGACTTAGTCCGATATTTATGAGTATGCTTACAAGCGTGCTAGCACTGCTTCCACTTGTGGTGTTTGCTGGTGCGGGCAGTGAAGTCTATCGCGGGCTTGGTGCAGTGCTTATAGGCGGACTTGTGGTGGGGGGAATCATTAGTATATTTTTGATTCCTGCGCTATTGCTAAACTTCCCACCAAGGGAATCTTTGCCAAAAGAAGCTATGCCAAAAGATTTTAGCAAATCTAGCGAATCTAAAGATTTTTTATCGCAAGATTCTAGTTTAGATTCTAGTTTGTGGGCTTCTAATTTGCAATCGCAAGATTCCAAAAATTCATTTTTGCAAAATACACCCAAAAACAATACATAAAGGACAAAAATGAGATTTTACATTTTCTTTGCTGTTTTGTTCTCTTGCGCTTTTTTCATAAGCACTGTAAACGCGCTAAATATGCAAGAAGCGATTACCAAAGCTACGGAATATTCTGCCAAAATTTCAGCCCAAGCTAGCACCACAAGCGCAGCTAGATTTTACAAATACTCTACTTATGCGGGATTTTTGCCAAGCCTTAGTGCGGGCTACACCTTTAGCCACAATGCCCCAAGCCTTAGCCCCACCTACTCACTAAATAGCCTAAATATCACGGCAAATATGAATGTATTTCGTGGTTTTAGCGATTATCTAAATTTCGCAGAAGCAAGACAAAATCTAGCAAGGCAAAATCTAAGTCTTAGTAGCGTCAAAGCTGATATTATCCTCTCTACCAAGCTAGCTTATATCAAAGTCTTGCAAAATCGCGCACTGCTAGCCACAGCAAGCGAATCTGCCAAGCTACTAGAGGGGCAACTAAAAAAGGCGGATTCTTTCTATCAGCAAGGATTGCGTGCCAAAAACGAAGTGCTAACAATGCAGCTTCAGCTCTCAAATGCCAATATCACGCTAGAATCTGCCAAAATGAATCTAAACTACGCGCTAGCCGAGCTATCAAACCTGCTAGGAATAAGCATAAACGATGATGAAGTAAGCGAGATAGACACAATCGACTTAATAGAATACAATAAAGACAATCTACTATCACTCGCGCTAAATAACAACCCCGACTACTTAAGCCAAAAATCTCGCCTAGAATCTGCAAATATTGAGTTTAGACGCGCTAAGGGAGTGTTTTTGCCACAGGTGGATTTGGTGGGTGTGAAGTATTGGTATATTGATGGTGCGGGGCAAGCAAGCGCAAACTACGGGCTACAAAGCCAAGTGCGACTAAATGTCAGCCTAAATCTTTTCAACGGACTAAAAGATGGATTTTCCTACCAAGTCAAGCGGTATGATGTGCTTGCATCCAAATCCACACTTAGTCAATACGAGCGCAATTTGGAGCTAAGCCTAGAATCTTTGCTGCGCGACTACCAAAACGCCAAGCACCAATTCCAAATCGCCCAAGATTCCCTCCAAAAAGCAAAAGAAAACTACCAAATCATAAACAATCGCTACTTACAAAACCTATCCACTTACACCGAGCTAATCAACGCTCAACTACTCCTAACCACAATGCAAACAAGCATAAACCAAGCCCGCTACAACCTCATCTCTATCCAAGCAAATATCGAGCGACTAAGCAATCCCTAGCCTACTAAAATCTATCAAAATCCACAACGCGTTTTTTTTAAAACCTTATCTTTTGATTCTTGCAATCTTAAAATATACCTTGCACGATTTTGTCTCACATATTTTTTAAAACTTCAGGCACAAAATCATACTTTACACAAAAATCATAACGCAAAAATCATACTTGCACAAAATCAAAAAGCATTAAAATATTTGCTTTATAATCAACTTTTGATTTTGCCAAATCTTAAATCAAGCAAATCAACTATCCAAACACCTATCAAACGGACACGCTATGAATGACACACTTACCTTTTTAGCTCTGTTTTTGATATGCTTTGTGCTAGCAGGCTGTGCCTCCATAGTCCCTAGCACGCACTATCTCAAGTCCAAACCACAAAGCGATTTTGAAGAAAGGGATTGGCTATCTACTCCTATCGCCCTGCCCTACTTAGAAGAGCTACAAGAGCCTAAAAAAAGTGGTGCACTGCTAGTGAGTGAGGGAAGCCACGCAATACTTCATCGCATAAGCCTAGCGCGAATGGCACGCTACTCTATCGAAATCCAAACCTATATCTACAAAAACGAGCTTGCTTCACGCGTGCTTATGCACGAAATCTATGAGGCAGCAAATCGTGGCGTAAAGGTAAAAATCCTAATCGATGATAACGGACTAGACTCGGACTACTCTGATGTCATCGCACTAAATCATCACCCAAATATACAAGTGCGGATTTTCAACCCCTACCGAAACAGAATCAAACTTTTTCGATTGCCAGAGATGATTTTGCGATTTGACAAAATCAACCGCCGTATGCACAACAAACTTTTTATCGCGGACAATATGGCTCTAATCATCGGCGGGCGAAATATCGCTGATAGCTACTTTGACTCTAGTGTGAATGTAAATTTTGCTGATACAGAAGCGTTTTTTATCGGCAAAATCGCCAAAGACGCCAAAGAAAGTTTCAAGCAGTATTGGGAATATCATCGCTCTATTCCTGTGGAGTTTTTGCCCTCAAAGCGCAAGATGAGGAAATTTATGAAGCACTATCCCAAAATCATCAAATCCCTAGAATCCGATGAGGAAAAGTGGGAAGAATACTCCCAAGCCATAAATGAAGCTATCGATAACTATCAGCAAAAACAAAATAAAATGTATTGGGGGGAAGCAAAACTCATAGCCGATGATGTAAAAAAAATCGATGAGCGCAATCCCACAAGCAAAATCTATGAGGAGCTAAAAGACATTTGGGAGGGCACAAATGATAGTATCTATATCTCATCAGCATACCTTGTCCCGGGCAAAAGGGGGCTAAAAATGATGCAAGATTCTATCCAAAATGGGCTAAATCTCTTTGTGCTTACAAACTCCCTCTCAAGCACAGACTCACTCCCTGTATATGCAGCGTGGGAGAGGTATAGAGATAGTCTTGTGCGACTTGGAGCGCAAGTGTATGAATACCGCAGAGGCGAGGACAAAATCAAAATACGCGGACGAGCTTCCAAAGGAGCAAGCCTACATAGCAAAGTGCTAGTTTTTGATAAGCAAATCACTTGGATTGGCAGCTTCAATCTAGACCCCCGCTCAACTGTGATAAACACCGAAGTAATGGCGACTTTTGATAATGCAGAATTTGCCACAGAAGCTACAAAACTTATCCACATAGATATGCAAAGAGCGTGGAGACTAGAACTACAAGGGAGCAAATCTAACAAAAATGACAAAAAGCGGGGAGGCAAACTGCGGTGGTGTGCGCCTGAATATGTCGAGGACTCTGCCGATGAGGCAAATAAGCAAAGTAGCCTTATAGATGACTTTGTGCGAGAGGGTGGAGAGCTGTGCTACAAGCACTCGCCTGATACAAGTGCATTTTTGCGCTTGCTAAATGTGTTTATGCGACTTCTACCAGAGAATCAAATCTAGTAGAATTTTTTTAGTTTTTTAAGAGAATCAAAAATTTAATAGCATTGTAAAGTCTAATATAGATTTACATTTTTTGTTTTTATATTTTTATAGAAACTCGCTTTTTTAAATTCTTAATGATTTTTGCATAATTTTTTCGTTGCAAACATACAAACAAAATCTAAAATTCTACGCTTTAGGTAGAAATCTCCCCCTTATTTTTTCCCTATCCTTTTTTGGCAAATCTGCAAAAATCCATTGCAATGGAATAATACTCCTTGCATTATTAGCGATTGGACACCATTTGTTACAATCACTAATAATGACTAGATTTTAAGCAAATGTAGTTTGTGTGCAAAACAACAACACTACTTTACCAAATTTTCAAGCGACTCTTTTGCTTGCTCCTCGCTCACTGCGCCCACGATATTATGCGGGATATAGGCTTCCTCTAGATAGGCGATTTCATTAGCACTTAGCTTTACACTCATAGCACCCACCGCCTCATCAATGTATTTGGTTTTGTTCGCACCGATGATAGGCGAACCAGCACCTTTGGCAAGAAGCCACGCTAGGGAGATTTGGCTCATCGCCACACCTTTTTTCTTTGCGAGTTCATTTACGCGCTGTGCGATGATTTTATCCTGCGCCTCTGTCTTGTCATACTTGCCCATAGCGGTTTTGTCTGTCTTGCTACGAATCGTATCGCTTTTCCATTCCGCACGAGCCAAACGGCCACTTGCCAAAGGCGAGTAAGGCATAAGCGTAACGCCTTGTTGCTTACAAATTGGGATTAGCTCCCTTTCATCCTCGCGATAAAGCAGGTTATAGTGATTTTGCATAATGCTAAAAGGCGTGAGGTTGTTATCTTTGGCGACTTGCTGCATATTTGCAAACTGATAGCCATACATCGCAGACGCACCTAGTGCGCGGACTTTCCCAGCTTTTATAGTCTCGTGCAACGCCTCCATAGTTTCCTCAATAGGCGTAGTGTAATCAAAGCGGTGGATAATATAAATATCCAAATAATCCGTGCCAAGCCGTTTGAGTGTGCCATCAATCTCGCGCAAAATCGCCTTGCGTGAGAGCACACCTTTATTGAAATACACTTTTGAGGAGATGACGACTTCATCGCGTTTGGCAAATTTTTTGAGTGCCTTGCCGAGATACTCCTCGCTAGTCCCTGCAGAGTAGATATTTGCCGTGTCAAAGAAGTTTAGCCCTTTATCAAGCGCGTGTTTGATGATTGCCTCGCTCTCTTTCTCATCAAGCGTCCAATCGTGCAAAGTCCCCGCCTTGCCAAAGCTCATCGCACCTATGCAGATTTGTGAAATCTCAATGTCTGTGTGCCCTACTTTTATAAAACTCACGCCGTTTTTGGTGCGCGAAGTGTTTGCTTTCATACTTGCTCCTTTTGTGTTTGTATCTTTTGCCATTAGTGGTAGCGTGCTTATCATCGCCACACTAGCGAGTTTGGCAGAATTTGTGATAAACTCACGCCGTTTTTCATCGTGTAGATTTTGCATTTTTACTCCTTTTTTACGGGGATTTTGCGCTTAGATTTGCCTATCCCCACCTAAGTTTATGCTTTATAATTTGCCAAAAAGTTAATCGTTTGTGGGTCGCGGTGGTCTAAAAATAGCGTTTTGCCCGTGTCAAGTTTGGCAATTTTTGCTCTATCATCAGCGTTTAGTTTGAAGTCAAACACCGCGATATTTTCCTCCATTCGTGCCTTTCTCGTAGTTTTTGGAATGACGATGACATTGCGCTCAATAAGCCAGCGCAAAATCACTTGTGCAGGGGTTTTGCAGTATTTATCCCCGATAGATTTTAGCACTTTATTATTAAACATATCGTTTTTGCCCTCTGCGAAGCTCCCCCAGCTCTGCACCGCCACGCCTAAATCATTGTTGATTTTTTGCTCACTAGTTTTTTGGAAAAATGGGTGCATTTCGATTTGATTTACCGCAGGTTTTATGTCGTTAAATAGACAAAAATCCGTGATTTTATCGGCATAAAAGTTACTCACCCCAATCGCGCGGATTTTGCCCTCTTTGTGTAGTTTGCCCATCGCCCTCCACGCGCCATAAATGTCGTTAAATGGCTGATGAATGAGATACAAATCGATATAATCTAGCCCAAGCTTTTTTAGGCTCGCATCAAAGGCTTTGAGCGCGTCTTTTTCGTTTGCGTGGCTTATCCAAAGTTTTGTTTCGATAAATAAATCCTCGCGTTTTACCCCGCCATTTATTGCGGTTTTTAGTCCCGCGCCTATGGCTTCCTCGTTTGCATACGCCTGCGCGGTGTCGATTAGCCGATAGCCCACGCTAATGGCATCTTCAACGCACCTTTGCGCTTGATTATTTGGGATTTGATAAGTCCCGTAGCCTAGAATTGGCATTTTTACGCCGTTACTCAATTTGATTGTTTGCATATTTGCTCCTTTTTTAGCATTTTTTGTTTCTTTTGCAAGCAGGGGCGAAATCCCAGATATTGCGCCCACCGCACCTACTGCCACACCTGCTAGCGCGAGATTGCTAGTGTGTTTGACAAATTCACGCCGTTTTGTATCGCTGATTTTATCGCGCTGTGTAGCGCGCACATCGCGGTTTGTTTCATTCATTTTTGCTCCTTACATAGTGGATTTGCCCTCTAGATTCTAGAATCTAGAAATAAAAACGCAATTATAAAAGATGAGAGCAACTCTAAGTCAAGGGGTAAAATGCAAATTTTTGCTTTTTTGCTATTTTTTTCCCTTGATTTTCCCCCGCTTTTTCTTACTTTTTCAATGTCAGCTCATCAAGTGCGGCAAGGGCGTTTAAAGAGCGCGGATAGCCGATATAAGGCACAAGTGCGGTAATCACTTCGATGAGAAACGCCCTGCTATGCCCGATATTTAGGTTGCCTTGAATGTGCGCTTTGACTTGCGCGTCCGCCCCACCAAGCGAAGCCAAAATCACAAAGGTAAGTAGCTCTCTAAAGTTTAGCTCCAGCCCCTCACGCGTGTAATAATCCCCAAAGCAATTCGCGCTTAAAAACTTGCGGATATGCTTTTCATCATCTGGCGCGGCTGCATTGCCTTTATCAATCGCAGAGCCAAAAAACTTCCTTTGCGCTTCTAGCCCTTTGTCGGCTCGATTTTCCCGCGTAGTCGTGCCTTGTGGCTTTAGTGGGAGTTTGATTCCTTGCGCTTTAAAGACTTCGTTACTCAAAAGCAAAAAATCCATACTCTTGCCAATGCCGATATAGGGCGTGGTTTGGTAGATAATCTCTTTGATTTCAGTTGGATTTACGCCGTTTTTTAGCGCGGAGACAAGCATAGTGCGAAACTCCGCTTTGCCCTGAACCGCGATAAGTGCGGCTAAAATGAGCTTTAGCCGTGTTTGCAAATCAATGCTTTTGCTCTCTGCAAATACTTCATCAAAGGCGAAATTCGCGTAATTTTCTATAAACTCGGGGTCGGTTTTTGCTAGATTATTGCCTGAATTTGCGCTTACATTTCCAAAAAGTTTGGCGTGATTTTGTTTTGCTGTTGTGGTTAGATTCATCGTTGCTCCTTTAGTTTGATTTGATTTTGCGCTTGTGTTCGCGCTTAGTGGCAATGCGGTTGCTAACGCCGTGATTCCCGCAATTTTCGCCGAATCTGCCAAAAACTCACGCCGATTTTTATCGCGCAAATCTTGAGTATCTTGCAAATCCCGCCCTAAGTTGCGTAAATCACTTGATTCTTGCAAATCCCGCGACTTGCTCCGCGCGCCTTGCGCGTGTTTTATCTCTTTTTTCATATTTGCTCCTTTTTTAAATTTTAAAACACTTTAGAAAGCATTTCCCTATCGCTTTAGGCTTTCCCCTGCCGTGCGCTCGTTAAACCACTTGATTCGCTGTGGGTCTTGGTGGTCTAGCATTGGCTTATTTGTCTCTAATTTTGCGATTTTTGCCATATCTGCGCTATTTAGCTCAAAGTCAAAAATGCTTAGATTTTCCCTCATTCGTTCAGCCTTAGAGGTTTTGACAATGCTTATAATGCCCCGCTGATACACCCAGCGCAAAATCACTTGCGCCACACTTTTGCCGTGTGCTTTGGCGATTTTACTAAGCGTAGCGTCTTTTAAAATATTATCACGGGCTTGTTTGAGTGGGCTAAACGCCTCCATTTGAATGCCAAGTGCCTTTAGATTTTCCTGCGCTTTTGTCTGCTGAAAGTGCGGGTGGCACTCGATTTGATTGATTGCGGGTTTGATTTCATTATTTTGGACAAAATCCATAATCCGCGCGGGATTAAAGTTGCTAACGCCAATAGCGCGGACTTCCTTTTTCTTATACAGTTTACTCATCGCCCTCCACGCGCCATAAGTGTCATTTACAGGCTGATGAATGAGATACAAATCCGCGTAATCAATTTGTAGCTTCTTTAGGCTCTCATAGTAGGCTTTTCCCGCTAGTTCCTCATTTGCATAAGGGCGGAAAAGTTTGCAAGTGATAAACAGCTCCTCGCGCTTTATGCCTGTGGCTTTGAGCGCAAATCCTACGGCTTCTTCGTTTGCGTAGCTTTGTGCCGTGTCAAAAAGGCGATAACCCGCCTCTAAGGCTTGCTCTACGGCTTTTTGCGTGGCTTTTGTGTCGCCTAGCTTTAGTGTGCCAAAGCCTGTGGCAGGCATTACAACGCCGTTATTAAGCGTGAAGTTTGGTATTTTGGCGGGATTTGCGCTTTGATTTGCGTTAGTGTTCGAGCCTAAATTTGCGCTTAAATCTATCGCCCTTGCGTTTTCGCCAAATAGCATTCCACCACCAAAAAGTGCCAATCCTGCGCCGAGTTTGGCAGAATCAGCCAAAAACTCACGCCGTGTTTTATCTGTCGTATTTTTCATTGCTACTCCTTTACAATGGATTTTGCTACTTCAGATTCTAGAATCTAGAAATAAAAACACAATTATAAAAGATGAGAGCAACTCTAAGTCAAGGGGTAAAATGCAAATTTTGCAAAAAAAAAGTGAAAAAATGAAGTGGGGTGATAAAAAGCACGCAAAAAATGGCAAAGATAAGATAATCAAAAATAATGCAAAAAAAAGCGCAAAATAACGCAAGCAAAAAAATATAAAGAAAGAAATTGTAGGGCAAAAATGCGAGATAAAAAATGCAAGAAAATCCAAGCAAAGTTTAGCAATCTAGCGCGTGTGAAATCCTCACACGCATTCTAGATTCTAGAATTTAAAGAACATTTAAGGCAAATCCACCACAAGCACTTCGTTTTCAAGCATTTTGGGGATATAGAGCGTGTCTTTTGTGCCAAACATATCCGCAGGTCCTTTCATAGCGGGTAAATTCAAAGCCGTTTTTGTAAAGACATTAGCCTTTGCATTTTTGCCAAAAAGACTATCGCGTGAGAAGCCATTTTTCGCGCTAATGCGATAGATTTTGCCATTTAGATTTTCTCCCCAATCACTCACAAGCAAATTCCCGTTTTTGGCTAGTGCTACGCCGTCATACGCTCCTTTTTGCGCATCTAAAATCTTTATCGCCTTTGTCTTAGTATCAATGGCTAAAATCTGCCCCCCGCTCTTGCCATGGGGGTGATAGCACCCGACAAAAAGCCTTTGCTTTGCTTTGTCTAAAAGCATTCCATTGCCACCGCCACTTTTTGCTAGCTCAAGCCTTGCAAACTCGCTTGTTTGCTTGCTTTTCAAATCAAAGGCATAGATAATGCCATTGCCCGTGTCGCTCAAAAGCAAGGTATTGCTATCAAGCAAGACAATGTCATTTAAGAAAATCGCGCCTTGAATGTGGGATTCAAGCACCTTTTTGCCTTGCGTATCAAACGCCACAAGCCTATCAATATCCACGACATAAAGTGTGCTATCAATCTCTATCATACCCTTTGGGGCGTTGAGATTGCTTGCAAAATCCTTCTTTACTACCTTGCCACTTTTATCTAGCTTTGAGATAAAGCCGTCATTATCCTTTGCTAGCGAGTTTGGCTCTTTGCCGATATTTGCCACAAAGATATAATCCCTACCTACAAATACGCTCTCTGGACTAAAAAAGCCACCCCAAACCTTACCACTAGCGACACTTTCAGCAAATGCGCTTAAAGCAAAAAAGCCCACCAATCCAAAAACCACAAAAGCTCTGCACAATACTTTCATTTTTAATCCTTTTAAGTTAAATTTGCAATATATTGCATAGGCGGAATTGTAGTGTGTTTGGGATTTTAGTTGTGCGAGTTTTTTGTCAAATTTTAGCAGTTTTTTGAAATTGCTTTGGTGTTTGTCCGTAGCGATTTTTAAATCGTTTGATAAACCAAGAGGGCGAGCTAAAGCCACAAGTCGTGCAAATCTCATTGATATTTTGCGTAGAGTTTATAAGCAAGTGTTGCGCTTTTTTGAATCGCTTTTCATCAATGTATTGCTTTGGACTAAGCTTAAAATTATGCTTAAAAGTTTTAGAAAACGAGCTTATGTCGCTTTTTGCGTATTGTGCCATTTGCGCCACACTCAAAAAAGCCTCATCACAATGACTAAACAAATCCATATACTTTAAGCTAAGCGCAGAAAAAATCTCATCTACAAACGCGCTAAACTCATCGCTATGAAGTAGCAAAAACGCAAATATTTCCTCAAACTTTAGCTCAACCAAAGGCTCAAAAATCTGTGTGTTGTCCTCAAAGTAGGGCGCGAAACTTTGCAAAATATCAAGCAGTTGGGCGTGGTTTGATTTTAGGGCGGGTGCGCTTATGCGTTGGTGTGGCTTTTTGCGCAAGGCGTGATATTTTTGCATAAGGCTAAGCAAAAACGCATTATCAAAGAAAAAGAGCCACGCTTCATACGCGCCGTTTTCTATGGCGATATTGCTCAAAGTATATGTGCCACTTTTTAGGAACAACGCTTCATTTTGCGCTATCACAAAGCGCGATTTTGCGTGGTGCATTATTTTAGAGCCTTGCTTTACAAAGATAATGGCGTTGTTTTCAAAGCACACAGGGGTTTCAAAAGAGCTATGATTTTGCCTAAATTTGGCAAAAGAGCACGAGCTAAAACTTCTAAAATGTATATTTCTCACTCGTGGCAAGTCCGTTGGGAGCGTTATGCTAGATGCCATTTTTATCCTATCGCTACAATTTTTTAAACGCGTTATTGTATAAAATATTTTTTAAGTATCCAAAATGTTTGAATACTTACAAGTTTTATGCCTAGCAAATTTGCAAAATTTATCGCTTATCAAACGCGCTTCCAGCCGAGTCGGCGAAATCAACCGCTTTCCCAGCGTATTTTTCGGTGGCTTTTATATCCTCTTGCACCCACGCGATTTTATTTCGCGCACTTTTATATGCGCTATCGCCCATAAAAAGGCTAAATGGTGGCTTTGGCATACGCGAAGTTTCATAAATCACTTTGGCAAACGCTTGAGGGTTACCCGCTTGCTTGCCGTTATACGAGCGTGCGTTTGCAATAGCTGCCTCGCGCTTTTTGTCATAATCTGTGATTTGTATATCACTCATTTTATAGCTCGTGCCCAAAAACTCCGTGCGAAAGCCCGCAGGCATCACATTTACCACCGCTATGCCAAAGTCGGCTAAATCAAGCATTAGCCCCTCGCTTAGCGCGGATAGCGCAAATTTGCTCATACTATATGGCGTGCTACCATTTGGCACGCGAAATCCAGCAATCGAGCTAAGATTATAAATCCGCGCTTTTATATTCTGCGCATTTCCGCCCTCACTCTTTGCCTGTGGGCGCATAATTTTTAGCGCGTTTTGCGCGACTAAAAAGGGCGCAAAAACATTGACTTCAAACTGCTCCCTTAGCTGCTTTTCGCTCACTTCCTCTACAAAGCCACCAAGCCCGTATCCTGCGTTATTTACGACATTATCAAGTCGCCCAAATTTGCGCTTTACTTCAGCGATATTTTGCGCGACTTGCTTATCTATGTTTTTTTCAAATGTAAGCGTGAGTGCGAGGAAATTTTCACTCTTTGCCAGCTCGCCAAATTTCGCTTCCAAATTGCCCTTTTTGCGCGAAGTGAGCGCGACTTTGTCGCCTTTTGAAAGCAAGTATTTTGCTAGGGCAAAGCCAAGCCCACCGCTCGCACCTGTGATATACCACGATTGTTGATTTTTCATTGCGTCTCCTTTGCTTTGTGGATTTTGGGATTTTTGCGGGTTTTGTGAGTTTGTTTGATTTGTTTGCGCTGTGTCTTTGAAGTCTTTTGCCACCAGAGGCACGGCAGTGGCTAACGCCGTGATTCCCGCAAATCTTGCGAATTTTGCGTATCTTGTGAATCACGCCTTAAGTTGCGCAAATCACTTGCGCTTAAATCTCGCGCGAAATCTTGCAATTTTCGCTGTGTTTTTTCATTCATATTCGCTCCTTTTATAATGGATTTTCCCCTCTAGATTCTAGAATCTAGAAATAAAAACGCAATTATAAAAGATGAGAGCAACTCTAAGTCAAGGGGTAAATGCAAATTTTGCAAAAATTATCTAAAATATGTAATGTGTGAATCAAGTGGCGTTTGAAAATATGTTTTTGGCTTTTTTATGCCAAATTTGGCTACAATAGCGCAAAATCTAAAAAGGACGCAAATGCCAAGTATCAAAATAAATCTAAGCGAAACTCAAGCAAGGTTTATGCTCCCACTGCTTGATGAACTGCATATCGACTACACGCAAGAATATGAGCTAAGCGATGAGGAGCAATCACGGCTTAAAGAAACGCTTGAGCTTTACAAAAATGACAAACTTGAGTTTGTCTCTTCAGCTGAATTTCAATCCCAAATGGCAAAGCACAAAAAAGATTTAGAAAGCAAATATGGACATAATTTATAGCCAAAGATTTATAGATGAGTTCAAAGACATTTTAGAGTTTATCGCGAAAGATAGCCTCACAAACTCGCTAAATTTTGAAGCAGAGCTAAAAGCAAAATCGATGCGCTTGGCTTTATGCCATATCGTTTTAGACAAAGCACAAAAATAGATGATAAAAATGTGCGTGATATGGTGTTTAAGGGCTATGTCATCATTTACGCAGTGGAGCAAGAGTGCATAAAAGTGCTTGGAATCTATAAAGCAAAAGCGTGGAAACCTTGAAATTTTTGCAAAAATTTGTGCGTGTGAAATTTTATGTGCGTTTATATGTGTGAAAAATATTTGCATTAAACTTTAAGCCAAATATGCTAACATCTCTTGCAATTTTGCCAAAAACATAAAAAATCTAAAGGCAATCTAAAAGCCACGAATAAATGGAAATGACAAAAATGACAACAGCACTAGCTAAGCGCGAAAATCATACCGACTTTGAACCGCATAAAGACTCATCTTTGGCAAGTGCATCGCAACTAAAAACCCAAGACCTTACCTTTGCAAATTGCGATTACAAAGAGCTTGTAGCTGATATGCACAAGCAAGGTTTGCAAGTGGATTGTATCCTAACCGACCCGCCCTATAATATTTCGCGCAATCATCAGCTTGGGTTTTCAAATATGGGCAGAGCGGGAATGGATTTATTTGTCTAAAAACAATGTTTTAGACGGAGTCCAATCTTTAGCAAAACCATCTGCTTTTTGTAACCACCTTTTGATTCTATCTTTGGGTGCAACGCTTTCTCCCCAATACTCCACAAAAAGTGCGTCTTCCATAAGAAATGCGGCTTCTATCATTTCGTATTCTATAAGTTTTAATGCTCTTTGAATATATATTCCACCATTATCATCGTTGCTTGGATTTGCAACGCTACCTGCAGAAAATAAATCTCTAGCCTGATGACATAAGACACCGTGATATGTTAAAAGATATAAAACCATATCATCATATTTATTTTTAGAACGACCTGATTTTACTATTGAAGGACACAGTAAAGCCGCTTCAGCTCTTAGCTTAGTTTTTTCTTCCAAACCAAGATTAGTATATAATCTAGCTTGTAATGGCGTAGTGTGAGTGTCTGCCTCTCTATCATCTATCCACCACAAACGCCCATCTGGATGAATTTTTCTAGCATAAGACCTTATATAGCGCATTTTTTCTTGCATAGGCAATGAACGAAAATTATCATAAGAAACACCCATTTGTTTAAATAGCGATTCTTTTTGCTTTGTTATATCAGGTTGTAATTCAACTTCAAATCTTGGAACATGAGAGGTTCTCACATGAATTACACTATTTTCATATTCAGCCCATCGCACTTGCGGTGTTCCACCCATTTTACCAAACACAATATAGATATGCTTTACTTCATCTATACGGTGCGTTTCTAATACGTTATTTGCAACACTCCGCCAAGTATCATTAAGAGTAAATTTTACTTCGACACCATATTGTCCCATAGCAATATCTGGAAATGCTTGTGGATGCGGGTTAAAATCAATATTAAATTTATTGGATGTTTTTGTGAGATTATGCAATACTTCTCTAACCCTGTTTTCAAATTGCAATGATGTTTTAAATATACCTTTTTGAGATTCTGCGGTAAGCTCAATACAGCATTTATCCAAAATTGATTCAAAATCATTCTTTGTCATATATTACCTACTCTAAATTATAGATTTGATAGAGCTAGCAATATGCCACGCCAAGACAGGTGGAACAGCATTGCCTATTTGTCGTTCCGTCTCCCTTAATCCGCAAGGAAACACAAAACTATCGGGGAATGATTGTATTCTTGCTGCTTCGCGCATTGACATTCGTCTAGGTAAAGAATAATGAAATTGTATATTCCCATGACATTCTGCCCTAATAGTGTATCCTGCTCTATCAGCCAATAATTTTCTATTCCCTTGTTCTGCGCTAGCCTTTGCTTCACTCCAAATGTGTGAAAACTCCTTATCATAAGGATGCAATTCCAAATCTTGTAAAGCAGTTTTAGCATTTATTGGAATCTTGCACACTTGTTCCGGTGGAACAAATTCAGTTAAATCACTTCTAGTTCCGACAAATATAACTCTTTGTCTAGTTTGAGGAACTCCATAATACTCAGCATTATAAAGTTGATAGTTAAGATTGTAGCCCAATGAGTGAAAATCATCTAATATTTTATCAAGAGAATCCTTATGCTGTTTTAACAACAAACTGCCAACATTCTCTACTACAAATACTTTTGGTTTAATGCGTTTTATAGCTTTAACAATGCTTGTATATAAGCCACTTCTTGTTCCTTTTACCCCAACCATTTTACCATTTATTGATATGTCTTGACAAGGAAAGCCACCGATAATAATATCTGCATATATTGGCATACTATCAAATTTGTTGTTTATATCTCCCTCAACAATATGGTTTCCCAAATTTTTTCTATATGTTTTGCAAGCCGCACTGCTAATCTCATTTGCCCAAATAATTCTAAAACCAGTCTGCTTATAATATTTCTTAAGAAAATAAAACCCACCTACAAAACCTAAATCCATACCACCACAGCCAGAAAACATAGAAACAATCGTTGCTTGTTTCGCAGATTTTTGCGCTTTTTTGATTTTTGGATTATCAATGTCTGGTATAAAAGCTAAATTATCAAATTTTTGTATTGATTTTGATGCTGACATATCCACCTCGCCTAGTCTTTCATAGAATTATACAAAACTATTGTATATATTTTAAGAATTTTTTTTATCAAAAATTCTGCGCGAAAGAGTTTGATAGCAAGCTCGCTCCCATTAGCATTTCTAGCTTTATTACGCTTGTCGAAAAAAGCGCGACATTTAGCGAGTTTAGCGCGAATTTTGATAGGCTTTTTGTGGATAAACTTTTGCGCGATAAAACAGATGAGTATGTCGATAGTGTGAATTTTGCCAAGTGAATTTTCTAAAACAAGGGGCGTAAAAAGGGCGAGTGAAATGCGCAAAATTGTAGCGCGGATAATGAGCACAAAAAACGCGTGCGTAAAATCCACCCCCACTTAAAATCACACATTTTCTAGAATCTAGACAGACACACTCTCACGCGTGAATCGCACGCGAATTCCCTAATATTCACGCGCGATTCGCACAAATCAAACCCACAAATCCAAAAATCTACTTCGCTTTTTTTAGTGCAGTTTTGTATTCCTCATCACTTACTTTCTCAAGCCAATTCACATTATTGCCCGCCTTTACGCCTGTAAGCGCGATATGTGCGCCACTTTGTTTATCAGTCGCGCCGTGCCAATGCTTCAAATTTGGCGGGCAAAGGATTGTGTCGCCCTCACGCGCGATTTGCACATCGCCTTGCTCCGTGCCTGTGATGATGACGCCTTTGGTAACGATAAGCGTTTGCCCCGCAGGGTGTGTGTGCCACGCACTTCTAGCCCCGCGCTCAAACTCCACCAATCCCCCGCCAAAGGGACGATAGGGCGCGTCATTAAAAAGTTTGGTTACTTTGACTTTGCCTGTGAAAATCTTATCATCGCCTACAAATCCACCCAAACTCCCCGCTTTCACAATCTCTTGGGCTTCTTTTGCATTCGCCACATTTGCTAGACTTAGCACAATCGCGCCTGCTGCAATCACGCTTCTAAGCACTGCACTTCCAAAAAGTGCGCTTCTAAAAGCCCCGTTCATAAAAACCACATTTCCCAAATCCGCGCTTAGCGCGATAGATTTCGCTCCTTTCATATTCACTCCTTTTGCTCTAAATTTAGGCTAGCTAGCCACCTGCGGATACTTGACTTGTTTGCCCCGAAGTTAAACTTCTCTCCACCTTTGACTATCGCATTTGGGGCTAGCTTTTGCATTTCACGCGGTGCGGGGTCGATACCGCTCCCACCGCTCGTGCAAAATGGCACGATGATTTTGCCACTAAAATCCGCGCTTTCTAAAAAGCTAAAGATGATATGTGGCGCGTTATACCACCACACGGGAAATCCTATGATTATCACGCTAAAAGGTGTTATGTCGATAGTTTGGGTAAGCTCGGGGCGTGAGGCTTTGTCCTTGCACTCGATTGTGGTGCGACTTTGCTCATTTGTCCAGTCCAAATCCGCCTTGCTGTAAGGCACTTTTGGCGCGATTTCAAAAAACTCCACCTTACCAAACTTGCCAGATTCGCCCGCCTCGTTAGATTCACCACTATCGCTTACAAACTCACTCGCCACTTTTGCGATACTCTCCGCGACTTCTTTTGTGATACCACTCGCGCTAAAATACGCTACTAAAATATTCATCTTACGCCTCCTTTGGTTTTTGCGTTGGTTTTTGATAATTCTCAAGCGTTTTTATGATTTTGGCTGGATTTCCTCCTACGATGACATTTGGCGGGACATCTTTTGTTACCACCGCACCCGCAGCGATTATGGAGTTTTCGCCTATGCTTACGCCCGGGCAGATTGTCGCACCGATTCCTACCCACACTCTATCGCCTATTTTCACGCCCTTGCAAAATGTCGCTTGGCGATTGTAGGGGTTGAAGTCGTGGTTTATCGTGGTGATTCGCACATTTGGGGCTATCCACACATTATCGCCGATTTCTATCCCACCTCTATCCATAAATGTGCAGTTTTGTTGCAGTAAAAAGCCCTTGCCTACGCTAATGTTTTTGCCAAAATCCACAAAAAACGGCGGCATTATCCAGCAGTCCTGCCCCACTTCTTTGCCGATGATTTGGCTAAAAATCCCACGCACTTTATCGCTATTTGGTGGGAGTTTGTTTAGCTCGTAGCATAGGTTTTGCGTTTGCTGTATAACGGCTAAAATCTTGCCAAATTCAGGGTCATTCATATCCACCATTTCCCCGCTTCTATCTCTCTCAAATATATCTTTACTCATTGTTGCTCCTTTTTAGAATTTAAATTCTAGATTTTTATCCTCGCTTAGCGCACTTGGGATTGCTCTTTTTGGTTGTAACGCTCACCTATGATTTTTATCGCTGAAATCTGCTTCTCAATCTCGCTTATCTCGCTTTGGCTAAGGCGTATTTGCGTAGAGCGCAGGTTTTCCTCCAAATGCGCTAGCTTGCTTGTGCCTGTGATAGGCACGATAAATGGCTTTTTGTGAAGCAACCAGCTTTGTGCGATTTGCGCGGCGGTGTAGCCCCTTTGTTGCCCAAAGGCATTTAGCACTTCGACAATGCGTAAATTTGCGCGAATCGCTTCTTTTTGAAAGCGTGGCAATGCTATGCGGTTGTCGTTTTTCTCATCAAAGCGCGTCCATTCGCTTATCGCACCGCTTAAAAATCCACGATTGATAGGCGAGTATGGCACAAATCCTATGCCTAGCTCCTCGCATAGTGGCAAAATCTCTTTTTCTACGGTTCGGTGCATTAGGTGATATTCGCTCTGAATCGCGGTAATCGGCACAAGCGCGTGGAATTTCCTAATAATATCCGCGCTCACTTCGCAAAGCCCAAATCGTTGCACCTTGCCTTCTTTCATTAACTCATTTATCGTTTGTGCCACAGATTCGATAGGTGTTTGTGCGTCAAATCTATGCTGATAAAGTAGTGGAATGCTTTCAATTTGCAGTCGCTTTAGGCTACCCTCCACAGCACGGCGGATATTTTTGGGCGAACTATCGGGCTTGCCTGCGATAACCTTACCATTTTCAAAAGCAAAGCCAAATTTTGTGGTTACAAAGATTTTATCCGTATAGCCCTTTATCGCCTCGCCCACAAGGGTTTCGTTAGTGAGTGGTCCATAGATTTCAGCCGTGTCAAAAAGCGTGATACCGCGCTCAATGGCTTCGTGGATAAGCGCAATCGCCGCTTTTTTCTCTAGCCTCACGCTACGATGATGATTTAGCCCCATACAGCCAAAGCCAAGATTTGAGACGCGCATAGCATTTTCCCCACTGCCTAGAGTGCGGTAGTCTGTGATTTGCGCGATTTGGCTAAGTTTGAGATTTTTGCCCTCTTTTGGTGGGGTTTGGCTTTTTGTCGCGCCAAACGCCACATTTGGCACAAATCCTAGCACTCCATTTAATAGCCCCATTGAAGCGAGTGTCTTTGCACCATTGCCCAAAAACTCTCGCCGTTTTTCATTGTCTAAATTCTGCATTCTCGCTCCTTAAATTTAGGTTTCCCCTCTAGATTCTAGAATCTAGAAGTGTGAAAATGCAATTATAAAAGATGAGAGCAACTCTAAGTCAAGGGGTAAAATGCAAATTTTTGCAAAATTTTTTTTGTATTGTGGAAAATTTACAAAAAGGAGAGTTTCAAAAAAGGAAAAAAAAGGATTTAGGGCTTTATCTCTAATTTTTTTTGCGCACATTGATTGAGAAACATATTCATTAGCGATTGATAAGGCACGCCTTGTTTGCTTGCCATAGCCTTAAAATACTCTATGGTTTCGACATTGAGGCTGATTGAAATCTGCTTTTTTTGTGCTTTTTTGGTGTCTTTTGGCAAATCTTGCCCTGCAATCGCCTTTGCATAAGGATTTGGCATAGACTTTGAAAAATCATATTCTTTTTTCATAAAAACTCCTCGTATTGTTTTTGCTCATTTTGCGTTGCCCTGCGTGCCGAAATTATGCGAACCACGCCATTATCTTGCCTAAAGCAATGCACCACGACTAAGATTCGTAGCCTCTCACTCATTCCTAAAATCACAAACCTATCCTCATCTTTTGAGTGATTTTCATCATAAATCACCCTTGCACGCTCATCGTTAAACACGCTCTTTGCTTCATCAAAGGATACGCCGTGCTTGGAGAGATTGCTTTGTGCTTTTGTGCTGTCCCACTCAAAACTTATCATAGCGATATTATATAGCAAATATCATAATGTTTTGATTTTTGCAAAATTTTCGTGTTTTTTAGATTTTGTGAGGAAATTTTTGGTGTTTTTGCCCTTGACATTAGTCCCTAAAAAGACTATAATTCGTCCCCATAAAGACTAATTTAGTTAAGAAAATACCAAAACCACAAAGGGGTAAAGCAATGAAAAAAGAAATCACACACGCCCAAATCCACGATTTTAACAAGCTGTATTTTAAGATTGTGGGATTGTATACAAGGCTTGAGAATGTGCTTGGGATAAACACGCATCTTTGCAAGGTTTTACACGGCTTAGCAGTGAGTGATTTGCGCACGCAAAAAGACATCGCTCAAAGCTATGAAATGCCAAAGCAAACGATAAATAATGTGATTTTATCGCTCCAAAAACAAGGCTTTGTAGAAGTGCAAACAAGCCCCACAGATAAGCGCGAAAAACTTATATATTTGACGCAAAGTGGGACAAAATACGCGCAAGATTTTATCGTGCAATACACGGATTTTGAGCGAGAAATCTACCAAAGGCTTGGCACACAAAAGTTAGAAAAACTTATAGCAATTTATGCGGATTTTGAAGTAGCTTTTAGTGAAGTGCTAGGTGAGATTTCCGCGCGTAAAGCGCAAAATATGGAGCAAAGCACCCAAAATCAACAAACCCAACAAAACGGAGGTGCAAAATGAATGCGTGGATTGTGCTAGGAGTGGCGATTGTGTGTGAGATATGCGCGACTAGCTCGCTTAAATACAGCGCAATAAGTGGCAACAAACTCTTTATCGCGCTTTTTGCACTTTTTATGAGCGTGAGCTTTGCCCTGCTGTATCAGGCAATCAAAAGCATTGACTTAAGCATAGCGTATGCTGTGTGGAGTGGCGTAGGGCTTGTGCTAGTGGGAGTGGTGGGCTTTGTGGTATTTAGAGAGGAAGTAAGCGCGATAAAAGTGCTTTGTATGGCACTCATAGTTATCGGTGTAGTGGGACTAAAGCTCCTCTCAAAGGCATAAAATTTGAAGTGTAAGATTTGTAGGCAACTTGCGTAAAACACTCTATCACAAAAGCAATTTGCCATAATCGCATATCCACCACATTTCACAAAATCTCGCAAACTTTTCTCGCTCAATAAAATCTCTATCTTAGCTCACAAACCACTATTTTCCACTACGAGCAAATCCCAAGCTACACTTCCCCGCTTATCTCACAAACAGCAAACCCAAAAACACAATATAAAAAAACACGATGAAAAATTCTATGCGACTTTATTTTTACAACCCCTTGACATAATAATATATTTTTTATACAATCAAGTTTTTATATTATATAAAAATCATAACTTAAAAGGAGCGACAATGCCAAAAAATCCCCGCGTAATCGCCTATTTTGAATTTACGCACCTTTGCACCCACTGCGATTACACGCCCTGCGATTTCGTGTCCGGGAATCATCGGGTAGTTTGGTTTGCCGTGCTCGCCCAAAACTGCGTGCAAGTCGCTGTGGCAAATCCCTGCATAGAGGATTTCTATGAGTATGTCATTTGCGCCTAATGGGTGGCGCGTGAAGCTATGGGGCTTAAATTTGAAATCCTTGCTAAAAGCTGCGTAGCCTTTGCTTTGGATTCGCGCTCCGCTTTTTGCTTGGGCTATTGCTTCATTTGAGCCGATGATTTGGCTTGCGCTTGTTGCGCTTGCAGTGCTTTGCGCTTGTGCACTGCTAAAAATCGCGCCACCAAAAAGGGCTACACCCGCGCTTAATTTGGCAGAGTTTTTGACAAACTCACGCCTTGTTTCATCGCGACAATCGCGTTGCGTGTCGCGCAATTTACCTTGCAATTTATCTTGAATGTTTGTTTTCATTTTTACTCCTTTTAAATATGAGTTTTGCGCTTCTAGATTCTAGAATTTAAAACACAAAATGAAATTATAAAACTTGAGAGCAACTATCAGTCAAGGGAAAATCACGAAGTTTTTATCAAAATGCGTAAAAATGATTTTTGAAATGAAGTTATAATGCAAAATATTTCAACACAAAGGGATTTTGTGGCTTACAACCAAAGTTTTTTCACTCCTCACATTTTCACTTACACCGCTAAAGAGCTAGATTGCCTAAAAGCAAAGGACAAAAGGCTTGCAAAAGCGATTGACAAAATCGGCACAATCACGCGCGAGGGCGAGCGCGATATATTTGCAAGCGTCATTCATCACACAATCGCACAGCAGATTTCCACCAAAGCCCAAGCAAGCATTTGGGCGCGATTTTGCGCACTTTTTGGCGAAGTAGAGAATGAGAGAAAAAATGTGGAAAGTGCAAAAAACACAGATTCACAATCCAAGCAAAAAGCCCAAGCCCTCTTAGCCATAGACATAGACAAAATCCGCGCTTGTGGGATTTCCTCGCGCAAGGCACAATACATTTTAGACTTCGCCCACAAAGTGCAAAGCGGGGAGTTTGACATAGAAGCGGTGGCAAAAATGAGCGATGAAAAAGCCATAGAAAGCCTAATCAAACTTCGTGGGATAGGCGTTTGGACGGCAGAGATGATACTGCTTTTTTGCTTGCAGCGCAAGGATATTCTAAGCTATGATGATTTGGCGTTGCAGCGCGGGCTAAAAATGCTCTACGCGCTTAAGTGTGAGGGCAAAAATGGCAAAATCCCAAAAGAAGTGTTTGCGACATATAGGGCGAGATTTAGTCCCTATGGCAGTATCGCAAGCCTTTATCTTTGGGAAATCGCAAGCGGGAAATTTGAGATTTAGGGGGTTTAGAATTTTTATCGTATTTTATAAATTTTGGTGCTTTTATAAATTTTGCGCTTTTTATGAGCGCGGAAGCGAAAAGGCGAAAAATCTAAGGAGTAAAAAATGGCAAGTAGTGAAGCGTTTAAAGACTTTGTCTTGTGGCGATTAGAGCAGTGTGCTAGGGAACATTTAAATGGCGCGTTTGCCTTTAGTGCGCGAAAAATGTTTGGGGAATATTGCGTATATATCAGTGAGTTTGGGAGCTTGGAAAGCCAAAGGAGTAAAAAAGTGCTGTTTTTGCTCTGCGATGAGCAGGTGTTTATCAAAAAGTATGAAGTCTTAGATGAGATTACTAGCGAGTATGAGGGGTTTTTCGCGCTTGGATTCCCTTTTGTCGGTGCGAGGGAGCATTATATTTTAGACATTGAAAACCTTGAGCTACTAGCTAAAATAGTGCAATCCACCCTACCCTATCTACCCACACCAAAGCCAAAAAATACGCACCAAAACAAGCAAGCAAAAACAAGAAAGCCAAACTTGCTAGAGCAATAAAAATGATGATTTTTAATTATACGCCAAACTCTCGCTTATATTTTACTTTGCTATCTTTTTCAATGTGTCGCAAAATCGCACCATAAAAAATACTAAAATTGTGGCAAAAAATTTGTGTTGATAGATTATGATTCTATCCAAAGGCACGAGCTATGTGCCAAAATCCGCACAAAAATCTAAGCCAAAATCCACATAAGGAAAATCACAAATGAAAAAATACGCAAAAGAATTTTTAAAAAACCCTCTGCAAAATTCTGCCCTGCTGTATGCAATCGTAGGCGTTGCAAATACGATTGTGGGGCTTGGCGTGATATTTGCGCTAATGTATGTGGGAGTAAAGCCTGAAGTTGCAAATCCTATTGGCTATGTCATAGGGTTTTTGAACTCATATTTTCTAAATAAAAAATTCACTTTCAAGTCGGCAAACTCGCACAAAAGGGACTTTGTGAGGTTTGGCGTGGCTATGGGCGTGGCTTACCTCATAAACCTAGCCGTGCTACTTGGAATGCACTATGGGTGTGGCACAGATAAATACATAGCCCAAATCATCGCAAGTGTGTGCTACACCATAAGCGGATATTGCATTAGCAAACTTTGGGCTTTTAAGCCAAGCAAGTGAGGTAAAATCAAGCATCGATAGCAAAAAATGATAAAGCTACTTGCGATAAGTTTAGCAAAAAATAGAAAAAATTTCTTTTTGAATCATAGTGTGAAAATTTCAGCTATATCAACTAAGATTGCGTTTTTTGAATCGTCTTTGTGAAGTTTGATAAGAAGCTAAAAAAAGTATAAAAAAGAATGGCTCCGGATGCAGGATTCGAACCTGCGACCAAGCGGTTAACAGCCGCCTACTCTACCGCTGAGCTAATCCGGAATCTAAAAAATATCGCCTAAAAAACTAAAAAGAAATAAAGGCAAAATTCTACGAAAAAATCGCGCTAATGTCAAGGTTTTGCGCAACAAAAGCGCGGATTTTGTCTATTTTTATTTTTTAAAACTACAAAAAAGATTTGATTCTCACATTTTTGTCTTTGCTTTTATCCCTAGCAATGATAGCCCTTGCGTGATTGATAGGCTTACAAGTTTTGAGATTTTTAGATATATTGCTTCGTTTTTGCTACCCAAAATCTTAGTAGCATTGTAAAATCCGTGATATGCGCTTGAGAGGTTTTTTAGGTATTCACAGATTTTTTGCAAGCTCCTCTCCTCATACGCCATTTCCGCTATGCGTGGCAAAAGCAATGCCAAAAACGCTAGCTCCATTATATCGCTATTTTCTTTGCCCTCTTGGCTAGATTCTAGCTTCGCACTCAAAATCTCCCCCTCGCTCAAGCTAGATTTTGCACACATTGTGTGGATTCTAGCATTTGCATAGTTGATATAAAATATAGGATTGCTTGCGTCCTCCTTGCTAAGCATATCTATGTCAAACTCCAAATGTGTATCGGGCTTTTTTGTCAAAAACACAAACCTGAGCTCATCTGCACTAATCTCATCAAGCACTTCGCCAATCAAAATAAAATTCCCCGCTCGCTTGCTCATCTTGTATGGTTTGCCTTCTTTTAGCAGGCTTACCATTTGTGCTAGCAAGACTTCAAGCCTAGATGAGTCAAATCCCAAAAACTCCATAGAAGCCTTTACTCGTGGGATATAGCCGTGATGGTCGGCACCCCAAATATTTATCAGCCTATCAAATCCGCGCTTATACTTGTAACGATGATAGATAATATCCCCAGCTAGATATGTTGGCTCGCCATTTTCTCGCACCACCACCCTATCTTTCTCATCGCCAAATTGGCTAGATTTTAGCCAGATTTTGCTATCTTTATCATAGACACCGTTATTTGATTTTAGCTCTTTTAGAGTATTCTCCCACTGCGTATAGAGGCTTTTCTCACTTACGAAATTATCAAAACAAATGTGCAATCTCTCCAAATCAGTCTTAATAATCTCTAGCATAAGATTTTTGCCGAAATCTCTTAGTTGCTCAAGGTTTGAGATTATGTTTTTTAGCAAGAAAAAATCCTTGCCAAAATGACTAATGGCATCTTGTGCCGCTTTAGCAATATACTCGCCTTTATAAGTCTCTCCTGCCTCCTCCGCCTCTAGCAAAATCTGTGGTAAAGGGCTAGCATCTAGTATCCTTAGCCCGCTAAGTGCGAGTGAATACGCTAGCTTATCCATTTGAGCACCAGCGTCATTTATATAGTATTCTGTGGTGATATTTTTCCCTAGATATTCCCCCACACGCTTCAAGCTATCGCCATAGACAGCACCTCGTGCGTGCCCTATATGAAGCGGTCCTGTGGGATTTGCGCTGACATACTCAAGGAGGATTTTTTCTTGCTGTGATTTTTTTTGCGTTAGAGTATTTTCAAACGCACTCTGTATGCAGTGATGAAAAAACTCGGCACTCAAAGTGAGATTGATATAGCCATTCACTTGAGATACTTTGCTAAACTCGGCTTTTGATTCTAGTTTAGCGCATATTTCTTGTGCGATTTGTGTAGGAGGAAGTTTTTTAATCTTTGCTAGACTAAAAGCTATGGGTGTGGCAATATGCCCAAAATCTTTATTTTTAGGTAGCTCTAAGACTACCTCTTGCCCTACGATTTCACTTATGATATTTTTGATAGAAGCAAACATAATTTGTGATTTTATCTAGTTGGGCTTTATCTAGCTTGTGCTTTTTGTCGTTTCTGTAAAATTGCCAAGTGGATTATGCTTTCTTAGAGCGTCCACGCTTTTTGGGAGAATCTACCTCGCTAGAAGAAGTAGCACTAACAGAAGCAGTGGCTTTGCTTACAGAAGTCTTTGTACTAGAGCCTTTTGGACGAGCACGCCCTCTTGTGCTTTGGGAAATCTGTGGCTGTGAGGTGCTAGCTTCTATGATTGTTTGCCCTGAAGTATTGGCAACGCTACTAGACTCCTCATCATCATCTTTTATTGCCTTTTTAAAGCCCTTGATTCCTGTGCCGATACCTTTCATAAGTTCGGGGATTTTTTTGCCACCAAAAAGTATCAAAACCACCGCTATGACAATAGCCCAATGCCACCAGCTACCTGCTCCCATTTATCGCTCCTTTATTAAAATTTTGCAAACAAAAACGCTGATAAAATGCTTAAACAAAAAATGTTATTGTAAAATTTTTTATTAAATAAAAATCCCACAGAATCGCAAAATATTCTATTCAAAATCTTTTTGCTAGCCTTTCCACTCCTGCATAAGCAAATCAGTGATTGCCTCTTGGGTGAGAAACTCTAGCGAAGTAGCAATATGCAAAATCGCACTTTTTGCTTGTGCTATATCATCATTTATTATCACATAATCAAACTGCGAAATATGCTGCATTTCGTTATAAGCGTGCAAAAGTCGTAGCTCAATATGCTCCTTGCTATCGCTTTGTCGCTTCTCTAGTCGCTCACGCAAAATCTGCTTGCTTTTTGTCGTTACAAAAATAGATTTTGCTAGCTCGCCATAATGCTCTTTTATGCTTCTATGTCCCTGCACATCGACATCAAAAACCACTAGCTTGCCTTGATTTAGTGCTTTTTGGATAGGCTTTAGAGAAGTGCCGTAGTAGTGATTATGCACTTGAGCCCATTCCAAAAACTCACCCTTTTCTATATCTGCGATAAATTCCCTTTCGCTAACGAAATGATAATGCTTGCCGTCCCTCTCGCCATCACGCATAGCCCTAGTCGTAGTAGAGATAGAAAAATACATATCGCTTATGGATTCTTTTAGCGCGGTGCAAAGGGTGGATTTCCCCGCACCACTAGGACCTGAAAGCACCAAAATCCTACCGCATTTTTGCTCTAAACGATTTTGAATCTTTTTGGGATTTTTAGTGCAATCAACCGTGCTAGACTTTGGAGAATTTTTCTGTGATTGTTGTGATTGTGTATTGCGTGATTGCGTTGCTTGTGGTTGCATTTTATACCTTATATCGTAGTTGTTGCCCCACTTTTTCTAGCTCCGTTTTTTGCCCCGATTTTACTACGCTTTTATGCTTTGCTCTCTACTATTCTTGGCAGATAGCTAATCCTGCGAGAAGTCAATATCAATGCGAATATGCGCTCCCTCAAGCAGTGAGCTAATCTCCTCTGCACTTTTATTGGCGAGTAGCTCTGTGATAAGTCGCTTTTGCGTAGATTTGGCACTTGATGATTTGGTAGAATCTTTTGAGCTAGATTTCACACTAGAGCCAAAATCCAAGCTAGAATCTTTGGTATCAAAATCTTGTGCCACAACTTTTTCAAGCGAAGTGTCTAGCTCGGCGATAGCCGTATCTAGTCCGCTTATAGAATCTTTTGATTCTATTAAATTTTCTAGCTCTTCCAAAGATTTTGGCAACTCGGTTTTTGGCATATCGCCCTCATCTAGGCTACTTGCTTCTAAGTCGCTAGATTCGCTCGCTTCCAAGCTATCATCTAAGCTGCCCGCTTCTGCGCTATAAGCACTATCTATATTATCTATTTGCAAACCACCCTCCTCTAAGCCACTTGCTGCCAAATCTTTGCTTAAGTCATCTTGTGCCAAATCCTGCAAATCATTCTCTAGCACACTCTCTAGTTCCATTCCATTTGCCAAATCCTCTTTAGAATCCTGCGTACTAGAATCTTTAGTGCCTGCTTGCGCTTCATCGGGTTGTGATTCTGCCTGCTCGCTCAAACCTGCCAACTCAAGTGCTTCATCTATATTGCCAACCTCATCTTTAGCTGTGTCATCTACTTGGCTTACCTCACTAGGTGGCTCTCCCTCTGCCAAATCATTTTGCAAGACCGTTGGTGTCTCTTCTTCTAAGCCTTTTTGCAAATCCTGCTCCAAATTTTCTTGCAAATCCTTTATTACTTCCTCTTGTATGGATTGTGTGGCTACTTCTTTGTCTGCGCTTGCTTCTTGTGGGGCAAGAGACTGTGCTACCTCATCGCTTATCTGCTCTTTTGCCACCTCTGCTATGCTGGTATCCTCCACGCTAGCATTCGCGATAGACTCTTGTGGAGTTTCTACCACTGATTCTTGGCTAGAATCTTGTGTACTTTGAGCACCCTGCTCTGCCACACCCAAATCACTCAAAGGTTCTTCCCTACTTCCTGCAAAAGCCTCTTTATCCAAAGTATCCCCACTAGCCAAATCACTGCCCAAATCCTCCTCGCCTAGCACTTCCATAATATCACTTTCGCTCAAATCCGCAAACTCTCCTCCCTCGCTAGCCTCTTTGGCATTTTCTTGCGCGGATTCCTCTTGTGTGGATTCTTGGATAGGTGCTTGTGCTTCTTGTTGTGCGCTAGACTCACTAGCTTCTACATTACCAATCTCCTCCCCAATAGATTCTTGTGATTCTTTGCTTACACCCTCATCGCTTATGCCTGCTAGTGCCTCGCTAGCCAAATCACTATCCGCGCTAATTTCTGCGCTATCCACACTCTCTGCACCTTTTGCCTCATCTATATCATCTGCTAATCCTGCGATTTCATCTGCGCTATTTGCCATTCCCTCGACTTGTGTTCCTGCATTTTCAGCAAGCAAGTCTTGTATCTCTTGGGCTTCATCTTTGTCAAGCACGCCACCTTGAGCGGCAAAATCTGGGCTTGATTCTTGCGCTTCTTGCATATCTTGTGGCAAATCCCCTCCATTACCATTTGTGCCACTTGCACTATCTGCTACACCTGCTATGTCATCAGTCGCTTCATTTGCAACCGCTTCACTTGAAGTGTCTAAGCTATCAAGGCTATCATCCAAACTATCTAAGCTGGCTAAATCATCTTGTCTTTTATCCAATCCCACTCCCAAATCCGCACTTGCGCTTTCGCCCAAATCCAAATCGCCACTCAACCCCTCATCACTACCAATGTCATCTCCAAGCAGTTCATCACGCTCACTCATATCACTAGAAGCCACGCTAGAATCCGCACCAAAATCCGCGCTAGGAGCACTATCTGTGCCGCCTAGCCCATCTAGATTCCCAAGCACAGAGGCAGTGCCCAAATCATCTAACTTATCCAAGCTATTATCTAACTGCCCATCTAATGAACCATCTAGAGAATCACCCAAAGAGTTATCTAAAGAATTCTCATCAATGCTATCCAAATCCCCTGCCAAACTCTCTCTTATGTCTAAAGCAGAATCTAACTCATTAGGTTCTGCACTATACTGCCCTGCAGATTCCCCACCTAGCGCATCCACTGAAGCAGGCTCGCTTAAAAAATCAGGCTCATTAGAAATATCCTGCACCGCACCTAAATCATTGCCACCCAAATCATCTACGCTCGCCCCACTTTTTTCTCGCTCAAGCGCAGCTAGGCTTTTATGCTCGATATTTTCCCCCACCTCTAAGAAATTTTCCTCCTCATCTACTTGTTCTTTTTGCTCTTTTGCACTTTGGGCACTTGTCTTTGTCTCCACCGCGTCAGTATCAGGCAATGGTGGCAACTCCAAATTCCCCTCAAATAAATGCTCATCTTTCAAATCAAATTCATTAAGCGGTATATCTTTGATAGGTTCTATCGGTGTTTTTTGCTCCTCTTCAACAGCCCTATTGAAATCCTCGCCCCTATTTACAAGCTCTTTGCGCAATAGCTCCAAAATCTGCGTAGGCAAAAATGGCTTTTGGACAAGGTATTTAAACTCATTTAGAGGTTTGCGCCGTGAGTATATAAGACAGCTTAGAGATTCTGTGCCGATTTGCTTAGCGCGTTTTGTATCGCTACCTAGCGCATTCTCATCGACAAACAAAAAGCAATCCTCCAGCATAGAAGAATCAACCTCTTCTAGGCTAATAAAATGCTGCACTTGCAACCCCGTCTTTTTCGCACAAGCCTCAATCAGCTTTGACACCATTAAATCTGTGTTAGCTATGACAATCTTCATACACGCCTACCCATTTCGTAGATAAAATGCTACAATTATACCAATTTTTTGACAAAAGGATTGCCAAATGAATAAGTTGCTAGCAAATTTTGTTCTCTTTTTATTCCTATCTACTTCCAGCACACTACTCGCAAGAAGCGAACTTTTTATGATGCCTTATGAACAATCCCAAGCTCTAAAAAGCCTACAAGACGCATTTAAACGCGCTCAAAAAAGCATAGATATTTCAATTTATAGTTTTACAAACCGAGAGATTGCAAAAACCTTGAGAGATAGCGCAAATAGAGGTGTAAAAGTGCGCATAATATATGACAAAGATAGTGCCAAAGACGCCCGCTCCACCATAGGCTACCTCGAAAAATACAACAACATAGCCACCTGCACGCTAAAAGGTCGCAAAGCCCAAAACGGCAACTACTACGGCATAATGCACCAAAAAATGGCAATAGTGGATAAAAATATCCTCTACATAGGTTCTGCGAATTGGAGCAAAAACGCCTTTGAAAACAACTTTGAAACGCTTTTTTATGATGATGATTCTTATCTTGTAAATAAAGCACTAAACGCATTTGAAAAAATGATAAAAGAATGCGAGAAGTTCTAAAAAATTTTAGTATCTTTTAGCAAAACCTAAAATCCCTATTTGCCTCAATCACTAAGGCACACTTTCTAAAACCCAAGTAAAGCAACATTTGCAAAAATAGCAGACTTTAACCACCAAATTCTACACAGATAAATCTCTCGCCCATTCCATTTGGACTAAGTAGCTCACGCACTCTTAGCACTTCTTGCTGATAGATTTGCATTTTGGGATTTTGTGAGATTTCACTTTGTGAAATTTGATTTTGTGAGGCTTGATTTTGCAAATCTTTATTTTGTAGATTTTGATTTTGCGGATTTTGGCAAAAAAGAAAAAACTCCTCTAGTAGCCTATCTATGCCAAACTCCACAAGCGCAGCATTTAGTCGCCATTTGGCTTGCAATCTCACACCAAATGAACCAAAAAGCGCGATAATACGCGAAAAATCCACTTCATAAGTCAAATCACACTTGCCAAAAAGCCCGCGCAAATCCGCGCAAATTTCTTCAAAGCTAAGCACTCTATGTGCCTTATATCCACGCAAAGTTACCTCATCTCTTGCCACCTCGCTACCATAATCAAAGCTCAAAAACCTCCACGATTTGAGATTATCTTGGGATTTGATAAAATCACAAACACTTCTTATAAAAGGCTTTAGTCCAAGCGAAATCTCGCCGTTTTGGACTTTGTCTAGCTTTTTTTGAGAAATCATTTTTTGTAGATGATTTTTATAAAATCTAGTTTTTTTGTTTTGTGCGTGTGATTGTCCTATCTGTGATTGTAGCTTTTGTATTTGTCGCTCTATTTCATCATCGCTACGCCACACAATCCTATCAAAATCCTTGATAAAGCAAAAGTGATTTTCCCTCACCACCTCGCAAGCAAACGCATCAAAAAGCTCATTGCTTAGCATAAAAATACTTTTTTCATTAGCCAGCTTTAGCTCGCTTAAATCTTTTAGTGGTGTTATGCGCGGATTTTGCAACTGCATTTTGCGCAAAATCTCTAGTGGCTCTATGCTAAAAAACCTTGTTTGCTCTAATACTCCCACACTCAAAATATCTAAAAAATCAATAATATCGCTAAGAAGCATCCCACTATGCGCACCAAACTCCACAACACCAAGTGGCAACTCTAGCTTGCCACACTCAAGCAAGTCAATGATATGTCTTGCGATAGCACCACCAAAAAATCGCGACACACTCACAGCCGTGTAGAAATCCCCCTCTTTGCCGATTTTTTCATCTCCTTTTGTCGCGCGTGAGTAGTAGCCATTTCTCCCATAAAGCCACTCATTCATATATAGCCCAAAGCTTACCCCAAAATCATCTGCAAAATCCACTCCAAAATCGCTTGCAAAGCCCTTTGCAAAATCCACACTAAAATCCCTCATAAACCCTACCCCAAAATCAAAATCTATCAAAATGGATTCTAGGGTCGATGAGTGTATAAACGATGTCGCTAATAATCCCCACCACAAGACTAAGAAGCGTGAAAATATATAGCGTGCCAAACACCACAGGATAATCCCTACTCAATATACTCTCATACCCCAAAAGCCCCAATCCATCAAGGCTGAAAATAATCTCAATCATCAAACTACCGCTAAAAAAGATTCCCATAAAAGCCGCAGGAAAAGAAGCAATCACAATTAGCATAGCATTACGAAAAATATGCCCATATAGCACGCGATTTTGACTTGCTCCTTTTGCATAGGCACTTAGCACATATTGTTTGTGTAGCTCCTCTAAAAACGAATTTTTGCTAAGCAGCGTAAGCCACGCAAAACCACCGATAGAAAGGCACAGCACAGGAAGTGTGATATGCCACAAATAGTCTTTAATCTTTCCTATTGTGCTTAACTCTTTAAAATCCTCACTCACAAGCCCACGAAGCGGGAAAATATCCCATTGCACCGCAAAAAGAACGATAAGCAAAATCCCAAACAAAAACGCAGGAATAGCATTGCCTATAACAATAGCAAGTGAGCTAAGAGAATCTAGCAATGAGCCATTTTTGCGAGCTTTGTAAATCCCTAGCGGAATAGAAATAAGATAAATCAATATCGTGCTAAAAAGCCCCAAAGACACTGACACAGGTAGCTTTTCTACTATCAAATCCCACACGCTGATTTTGCGATAGTAGCTATTTCCTAGCTCAAAAGTCGCGTAGTTTTTTATCATTAGCCAAAATCTCTCCATTATGCCTTTATCAAAGCCATATTGCTTTTTTAGCTCCTCTATGAGTTCGTTTGGCAAGCCTTTGCTTGCTTTGTATTCACTTATCTTTATTCCCGCGCTTGCTTCGCCTTTTGCACTCATTTCAAGTTTGTTTGTCATATATTCCACAGGACCGCCCGGTGCTAGCTGAATGATAAAAAAATTTATAGCAATAATGCCTAAAAGTGTAGGAACAATGAGAAATAATCGCTTGCAAAGGTAGGAAAACATCGCCAAATCCTTATTTGCAGATTTTTAAAAAGATTGCAAAATATCATATTAAAGCTAAAACGACTGATTTTTAGCGTGATGTTAGATTTCTAAATACACTTAAAAAATAGCTAAAATCTCAAATCCACACAATAAATTCACGCACAAAATCACGCCGTAAGTGTTTCTAAAATCTTTAAGTCAAACCCACCAAGTGCTGCAAACTCGCGTCTATTGTTGCTGATTAGCTTAAATTCTCGTATGTCAAGTTTTTTTAGAATCTGCGCTCCGATTCCAAAGTTTTTTACCAAATCCGTTCTTGTCGAAGCGTCATTGACAAATACAAGATAGCCTCCCTCTTTTTGCAATTTTTTGACGCACTTTAGCAAAAAGTCAAATCGCTTTGCGTTTTGAAGTAGCTCAAAATCCGTTCGTATCGTATGCAATCGCACAAGAGGTGTATCTGGCGAGCCAAACTTAAACGCATAATGTTCTCTATCCAAATGGTCTTTTAGCGTGATTTTTTCACATACGCTTGAGAGAAACTCACTATTTTCACGCGAAGTGATACTAAGTAGATTTTCATTTTGGAGGCGATAAGCTATCAAATCTGACACATAGAGAATCTTTATATTATGCTCTTTACTAAAATCACTCAAAAATCTATCCCCTCTTGCTGCCATAGTGCCATCTTCTTTCATTATCTCACAAATCACGGCTATGGGCTTTACCCCTGCCATTTTGCACAAATCCACTCCCGCTTCGGTATGCCCTGTGCGAACTAGCACACCTCCGTCTTTTGCGATAAGCGGAAAAATATGTCCCGGACGGACAAAATCGCTAGGTTTTGCATTTGGCGCACACATAAGGTTGATAGTCAAATCCCTCTCATAAGCAGAAATCCCTGTCTTTGCTTCCCTAGCGTCAATAGAAACCGTAAAAGCTGTCTCGTGGTTGCTATCGTTTTTTGCCACCATAGGAGGCAAATCTAGCTGCAAGGCAATCTCTTTTGGGACACATACACAGATAAGCCCTCGCGCTTTGCTCGCCATAAAATTTATCTTTTGAGGCGTGCTAAAAATTCCTGCCATTACTAAATCCCCCTCATTTTCCCTATCCTCATCATCCATTACGATTACCATTTCGCCATTTTTTATTGCTTCTATTGCTTTTTCTACGCGGGTTAAATATTCCACAGCAAAATCCTTAAAAAACAAAATTTTGTGCGCATTATACTTCAAAAGTATTGACAAAAAACATAAAGTTTTATAGAATAGCGACTTTGTTTTGCGAAGTCGTATTGGGGTATCGCCAAGTGGTAAGGCAGCTGGTTTTGGTCCAGCCATTCCGAGGTTCGAATCCTTGTACCCCAGCCACTTTTTAGATTCTTTTTCTTTTCTTTAATATCCCCCTTTTTTACTTTTATCGCTTCTTATCGCGGGATAGAGCAGTCCGGTAGCTCGTTGGGCTCATAACCCAAAGGTCGGTGGTTCAAATCCATCTCCCGCAACCAAACCACTCATACTACGCAAACCAACATTAACACTACTCTAAAAAACTAAAAACAATAAAAAAAACACGCAAGTCAAAAACGAATGCTTGCAACAAAAAGCGCACTAAAAGCGTGCTAAAAAGCACACCAAACACACCAAACGCACAAGAAGCACAAACAACGCAAACACACAAAAACCCAAAAAAAAGGAGCAAGCCACAACGATGATTAGCTCTAAGCGCACGATAAAATCCCTCTCCGCACTCTTTATCGCCATTTCCTTTGCTTTCGCTGGCAATGCCCTAGTGGTTGGCTCTATGGGTGTGATTCTAAAGGAGCGCGAAGTAGGAGAGCTCATCATCGGCATTATCGGCGCGTGCTTTTTCATCGGCGCGAGTATGAGCACCATTAGCGCGCATATTTTCCTTGCAAAAATCGGGCACATTCGCGCATTTGGGCTTTTTTGCGCGGTGTTTGCCATTAGCATTATATGCCACAGCCTTAGCCAAAACCTCCTCCTGTGGGTATTTTTGCGCCTAATGCTTGGGTATTGTTATTATGCAATCCTAATGAGCATAGAATCGTGGATAAACCAAAAGGCAAAAAACGCCGTGCGCTCAAGGGTGTTAAGCTTTTATGAAGTCGTATTTTACCTCTCTTTTGGCTGCGGGCTTTTGCTTATCGGCTTGCCTTTTAGTGAAAGCGAGCTTTTCATCATCTCCGCGTGCTTGATAATGTTTTCCTCCATACCGCTAAACCTAATGCGTATTAAAGAGCCTCCCCTCCCGCAAAACTCCTCAATCTCCCTGCCAAGCATTGCTAGTATTCCGCCCTTAGCGCGTGCGGGAAGCTTCATCGCTGGTATGGTTATGGGCGGGTTTTTTGCGCTTGGAAGCGTGTTTGCCCTATCACAAGGGCTTAGCGTGCAGCAAGCCTCTGTCTTTATGTTTTGCGCGATGATTGGAGGATTTTTGGGGCAAAGCTGCATAGGCTTTATCTCTGATGCGCTAGGGCGCAAGTTTGCCATTATCATTAGCGCGAGTGTGGCGTTGCTCGCTGCTGTGCTCTTTTTGTTTGCCCCTGCAAATGTCGCGGTGCAGTGTGGCTTGGCAGTATTGCTTGGCTCTGGGATTTTTTGCCTCTATTCGCTTTCGCTTGCTAGGGCAAATGATATGCTAGAAGACTCCACAAAGCGCGTGGAGATAGGGCGCAGTGTGCTGTTTGTGTATTCTCTTGGCTCACTTGTCGCGCCATTGTTGCTAGGGATTGCTATGGAGTTTTTTGGCGCAAATGGCTTTATGGGATTTTACGCGCTAAGTTTGGCATTTTTGATTGCCTTTGGGCTTGATAAACCAAACAAAGAGGGCAAATCCACAACCAAGAATTTAAAAAATTTCATCGGCGACTAACCCGCGATTTTTGCTTTATCGCTTTTTTTGCACTCATCTTAGCCAACTCAACGCTAGCAATTCACATTTTTGGCAATCATATCAACTTTATGGATTTGTTAAAACTTTTGGTTATAATTTCACAAATTTTTGCAAAAGGGGCGAAATGACTGCAACAGCAACTAGCACAGCTATGACTGCTACCGCCGTCTATAACGAACTGCGCTTAGAGCATTCCCTAGAGATTATCGCACAAAAACTTTTCCTCCACACAGGCACTTTGAAGCGGTGGGAAGCT
>NZ_NXLN01000021.1:0-47226 GCF_003364135.1 Helicobacter sp. MIT 01-3238 | reverse complement strand
CCTCTAAACCTCTCTAATAGAAAAATGCTGAAATCTATTTCTAAAAAATCTCTTAGTAGATTTTGTGCCCTAGCTTTTGCTTCTTTCGTATTTTGTGGCACTGCTTGTTTTGCTGAAATAAGTGGTGGGTTTGTCGGAGCGTATTATGGATATGGCGAGTTTAGGCAAGTATCTAGTGGCACTTTTGGCTTAGGTGGCACTCCTATCGCCACAGGAGCGACAAGGATAAAAGCCGATAGCTTTAGCACGGGGGTTAGCTTGGGCTACAAGCATTTTTTCAATCCTTATGTGGGGCTACGACTTTATGGCGAGATTGGCGTATATGTGCCAGAGTTTAGGTTTGAGGGGGAGGTAGAGGACGCTACGCTTATAAATTATGGAGCAAATTTAGATTTGCTAGTGAATTTTATCGCAAAGCCAGAGATAGATTTTGGGATTTTCATAGGTGGTGGTGTGGGGGCAAATACTTGGATTAGCAAGGAAATAGAGCAGCTTAAAAAAGACATTAGAGAGTATGGCTTGGGATTTAGGGTAAATGATACAAGGCTTGATGTCGCGCTAAATGCGGGCGTGCGATTTCACTTCGCTAGGAGGCACGGCATAGAGCTAGGTAGCAGAGTGCCTTTCTACCCCACTGTGGTGCTAAATGAGAATCTTTACGAAGCAGGTGCGAGTATAAATCTAAAGATTGAATATGTGCATATATACAATGTCTTTGTGCGATATACTTTTAGATTTTAGTAGATTTGGGGGAGAATCTAGTTTCTAAGCGCGATTAAGTTACTTTGTGAAAAACTTCGCTTGCAAATTTTTGTAAAAATATCGCAAAAACTCCACACAAACTCCACACAAAAATTTTTGCAAAACTTGTGCAAACCTTTGCAAAAATTTGCACAACTTCACACAAACAAAGCAAAAACTAAATCAAACCCACCAAAACTAAAATCTATACCCAACCGCTGCATTTGCGCCATAGAAGTATAGGCTTTGCCCAAGTGTTTTTGAGATACTTTGTGCGCTGATTAGCGATTGGATAGAGGCTTCTACGCCTAGAGTTACACCATTTGTGAAGTCTTTTTGGAAGCCAAGTGCTCCTCTTACCTTGTGGCTATGAGGTGTGCCAAAGCTAATAAAATCCCCACTAGGATATGCAAACTCTATGGATTTTTGGGAGTGAAAGGCTAGGTATTCATACTCGATTTTGCCAAGCAAAACTCCTTTTTTGGATTGCGCATTCTTTAAATCGCGCTCTACACCAAATACCCTTTCTTTTAGCTGTAATCGCGCTTCTAATCCCACGATAAGCCCTAAGTGATAGGCTTTGTAGCCCTGTGTTTTTATCGCGATAGAGGTGCTTTGTGGTGTGTTTGATTGTCCGCTAGATTCTGTAAAGCTAGGCAATATATTGGCACTTTGATGAAGCCCAAGATATGGAGTGGCTATGAAGTTTGATAGATGCACTACCTCATAGCCCACGCTAGAATCTAGCGCGATTTGATAGAGGCTTAGGCTAGATTTTAGGCTAGGATTTCCCCACAAAAGTGTGGTATTTACTCCCCTGCTTGAGTCTATAAATGTCATAAATCCACCAAGTCCTATTTTTAGCCAAAGCCTACTATCTCTAGTGAGTGGTGTGAAAAACATCGCCTCTGCTCCTGCAGTGTGAGAAGTAAGGCTTGAAGCGTAAGAAAGAAGTGTGCTTGTGGCACTATCTTTTATCGCGCTATAAATGTATCCTGCGTTTATCTCAAGTCGCGATACGCCAAAATAGCTTGCAAAGTCTTTTGCATATCCAAGCCTAACTCCTCCTCCTCCAGATATTTTGCTACTAGATTGCAAAATCCCTCCTATGAAGCCTATTTCTAGTGAGTTTGTTTTGATTTTGCTTGTGTGGCTTGTGTAGGATATGGGGTAGGATAGGTTTGACTTTAGTATGCTTATAAGGCTAAATGGCGCGGATAGGAGCGTGAATGCACTTTGGTTTAGCAAATCTGCGCTTTGGGCTAGTCTAGGGGAAGTCGCGGCATTTGTAGTGTAGATTTGATTTCCTAGTGCGTTTAGGGTGGATTTTTGATTTGTATCTAGAGAGGAAGTGAAGCTAGCGATTTTAGCTGTGTCTAGGTTTACGGTTAGTGTGCTTCCTTGCAGATTGGACTTGGCAAATTCTGTGTTGCCATTGCGTAAAGAAATATTACTCCCCATATTAAGAGTGCCTGTGATAAACTGATGAGTTCCTCCGCTTGCACCTTGTGCGTCAATGATGATTTGTCCAGAGTTGGTTACATTTCCTTGAATCTGCCCCATTTTGCCATTTAGCGCACCGATTGTAAGTGTGCTACCTGATTTATTTTGCACGCCACCTGTGGCACTCAAAGTCCCACCATAGATTGAAATGCTTGAATTACGCGGATTAGAAATCCCGCCACCATTGATAGAGTCTCCACCCATTTGTGAGATTAGAGTGCCACTCACACTCATACTCCCGCCGTTTATAAAGAGATTTCCACCGCCACCAAAAGCAGAATCTAGAGCATTAAAACCACCAGCCACGCTACCCGTGCTATCCACGCTCATATCTTTTGATTCTGCGCCATTATAGAAATCCCCCGTTATGCTTACACTTCCGCCATTTATGGTAAAAGTCGATACAGAATTTTCCCAAATACTGCTTGAATAGCCGACATTATAGACGCTACCCGTTAGATTCACGCTTCCGCCGTTATTTATAAATTCATTTTGAAATCGAATCGCTTTTGTTGCAGAGATTGTGAGGCTTGCACCTTGTGATATTGCAGTGCTGCCATCGTGGATAAAAAAGTTTGCATTGCTAAAATTCGCTCTAGCGTTTTGGGCGAGATTTAGAGAAGTGCCACGCGCAAAACGCACTTTTGATTCGCCACCATATTCTGAGCCTTGCGGGTTTATCGTATTCCCACTTGAGATAACGCTAAAACTCGCGCCACTACCGACACTTACGCTACCACTCTCAATCGCTAGGGTGTGAATGCTCATAAGCGTGGCTTCAACCCCGCTACCTATGCTAAACCCACCAGAATAAAAAGTCGTGGTATCATCGCGCACTTGCAAGGTGTATTGCGAAGTAGCCGTGCCATTTATGCTAAGGTGTGGATTGCGATTAAGCCCGATTGTCGTCATCTGCCAACCTTGCGGGCTTTTGATAGAAGTGATAGTATCCTGCCTTTGTCCGCCATTTAGCGTGATAGAGCTAGGCAACGAATAATCCGTGTAATCAAGCGCGTAAACACTGCTTCCCCCCCCCCCAACAAAAAAGGTATAAAACCCCAAAGATATTAGCGCATTTTTGGCAAAGGCTAGGTGGGTTTTTGTAGGTGTCATAGTGCTTCACACTCATAATATTCCCATAAATCTATGCTTTTTGAAATTTGGGCTTTTTGGGGACTACCAAATCGCTGCGAACTTCGATAGTGGTGTGGACATTTCCGCGTGGATTAAATTCTGCGGTGAGCTTTATCCACTTGGGCTTTAGCTTGGATTTTAGTGTGGAGTAGATTTCGTTTATGCTTGCTTCGTGGCTTATGTGGCGCGACATAAAGGAGTTTATGTAGAGTTTGATAGCTTTTAGCTCTACAAGCCATTTATCAGGGATATACTCTAGTCGCAAAGTAGCAAAATCAGGGTAGCCACTGCGCGGGCAAAGGCAACAAAACTCGGGCAAAGTGATTTTGATAATATAGTCATTTGGTGCGGTGTTTTGCCATAGCTCTAAGTCTTTTTGCGCGGTAAAGTTTTGGATTTGCTTCTCTCCGTATCGATTTGACTGCTTGGTGGATTTTGCATTTTTGCTTAGGAGTTTGTTTTGGGGTTTGTTTTGAGATTTGCTTGGATTTTTGGTTGGCATTTGATTTCCTTAAGTCTTGTGGATTTGCTTTGTGGGTATTTGCCTTTGTGAGTGTTTATTTTGCAAGTATTTACTTTTGCTAAGGTGGGCTTATTTTGGGAATTATAGCACGCGTGATGAAATATTTGATTTGTCAATAGCGATTTTGGTGCATAGATTTTGCTAGATTTGGGAGGCTAGGGTAGTGCTAGAGGATTTTAGCGATTGCGACATAGTGCTACACCTTTGGCACTACACTTTGTGCATTTTGTGGACATTGCGGATATTTGGGTGTATTTGTGCAAAAAGCAATTTGGTAAGGCAAATCTAAAATCTAACAATCAGCCTTGCATTTAGCGTGTAGTTTTGCTGTCGTTTGGCATTTGCAGAAATGCTAAATCCATCTTGATTGACACCGAAAAAATTATCAAACACGACAGCAGAATGCACTGATTTGATGAAAGGGAGCTGCCCAGCAAACTCAAAACCAAATCGCCCCATATCCACTCGTAGCCCTGCGTTTAGTGCGAGGTTTACATTGCCTATACCAAAATCCTTACTTGGTGTGCCAGAGAGGTTTAGCAGTCCTGTGTATAGCCCTGCAAACACACCAAATCTGTATGATTTTTCATTTTTTTGGGTGGCGATTAAGTTGGCTAGTATGTCAAGCCCTATGCCGTGTCTAGCCCATATCGTTTGGGCTGGATTGGTGGGGAATTTGCTATGAGAAATGTTTATATCGCCATAATACCTTAGCCCCACATACTTGCCAAAAAAGTGGCTACCACCTAGCATAAGCCCGTAATTAAGCCCGCTAGCTTTTTTTGTGGGGTTTTGAGTGCCGTCTACTTTTTCTTGCATTTGGGCTTGAAACCCACCTACTTCAAGCCCTAAGAAAAAGTTGTTTTTTGATAGATTTCTGCGTGTTTGTTTTGCTTGTATTTTGGCTTGCTTTTTTTCTTGCTTTTGGGCGTATTTTTGAGCTTTTGTTAGATTTTTGGTGGTTTGTTTATCTGTTTGTTCATCTGCAGAGGCTCTATTTGTACTTTGCATTTTTAGGGCTTCTATTTCTTTTTGGAGTTGCAAGATTTGCAAATCTTTTTCTTGCGCTTCTGCCTGCGAAGTAGCTGAAGTGCTACTTTGTGCTAATGCTAGGCTAGATGATAAAATCACTGTGCTTATTGTTGCACCTATCGTTGTTTTTATCAAGGTGGTAGAAAGGCATTTCATAATGTGTCCTTTTATGTTTGGATTTTGCTTATTGTAGGGTTGGGGGGTGGGTTTGATTGGAATGTCTTGCGTAAAAACACGAAAGACACATAATTGTAGCGCGTTTTTTTTTTTTTTTTTTGTTAAACAAGGTGCGGGTTTTGTGTTTTTGGTGCTTTTATTGATTTGAGTAGTTTGTAAATGATTTGCTAAAACGGTTAAGAAATAGCAGAATACAAAGCAGAATCAAAAAAAAGCATAAAAATCTTGGCAGGATAAAAAGAGTGGATAAACGCAAAAAAGATGAAAAATCGTGCTAGTGGGATTCTAGGAATTTTTTGGCAGCTTTTATGTGGAGGATTTGGGATTTGACTTGGTTTTGTTGAGATTCTAGCATTGTGATGATTTGGGCTAGAATCTCTTTTGTCTCCTCTAGCTCCTCTAGGCTATATTTTGCTAGCTCTTCTTGGCTAGGGAGATTATCTACCGCTATGCTTGCTTTGGCAGAGTCTTTGGAGATAAGTGCGATTTTTAGCTCATTAAGCCAATTCATTGGGGTGGATTTCCCTCCACGCTTCAAGTAGTCCTTTTACGACATTTACGACAATGTCTACTTTTTCGGGGTTGTTTTCGACATTGGCTTGGGTTAGGAGTTTGATTTGATGAGTGTATAGCCCTGTGAGATAGACTGCTACTTCGCCTCCACGCTCATAGTCAAGCACATTTAGTAGCTCTGTGAAAATATCAGTTACGCGGTTTATGTAGTAGATTTTTTTCTCAATGTCGCCATTTTCCATATTTACTTTGATTTGTCCAGCGAAGCGCAAGATTCCCTCATAGAGCATTTCTATGAGTTTAGCAGGGGATTCCACAGAGATTTCGTTTTGTTGGTAGAGGGCGTAGGCGTTGCTTCTCATTTGGGTGTCCTTAACTTTAGGTTCTAAATTCTAGGCTTTGCAAAGCTATTTTCTAGCGATAGATTGGTCTATCATCATTTGCACCGAGCCAAAAGCATTTTTTGTCTTTGCTATTTGGCTATCATAGGCAGCAAACCGACTTGCCATCGCTTCATACTTGCTATCAAGTAGCTCATTTGCGCTTTTTTTGTCTTTTTGCAATTTTTTTGCATCACGCTCTAGTGATGAGCTGTATGATTCAAGCCTTGAATTACTACCATCGACTAAATCCCCCAAAAATTTATCGATTTTGACAAAAACTCCGTCAATATGGACATCTTCGCCTTTGTAGTTTTTTTTCTCATAGCCGTAGAAAAACTCCTCTGTTTCTTGTGGCTGGCTTGATACTTGGGATTTTAGGCGGGATTCATCTAGGAGCATTACGCCTTTGTCATTTAGCGAGATTCCATAGTTCATCAAACTTCGCAGCTGGGAGTTTACTAATTCCGAGTAGGAAATCTCTCTATTTAGCGCGGTGCGGATAGAGCGAATGTCGCTTACGCCATTAAAAATCCCTGCGATTTTGCTATCCTCATCAAAGCGAGTGCTTTCATCTAGCTTTGGCACAAGCTCATTATAGGCTTTGACAAAGTCTTTTACTTGCTCGATGATAGCTTCATCATCGCGTCCTATGCTAATGATAGCTGGCTTGCCCTCTTCGGTGGTGGATTTTAGGGTGAGAGAAACGCCATTTATGACATCATTTATCTCATTGCTTGGGCGAGATACTCGCGCTCCGTTGTAGGAGATTTCTGCGTCTTGGGCTTTTTGGACATTTCTCACTTTGAAAAGCGACTCTTGCAGTTTGGAGTAGTTCTGTATCGTTCCTGCACGCAATCCCGTATCCTCTAGTGCTTGCTTATCTGCTGGGGTGTTTGTGCTGATTTTGATTTCGCCTACTTCGGAGTATAGCTCTAGATGTCCTTGCCCATCGGTTTTAGCGTGCATTCCTGCGATATTTTCTATCGCTTCGGCAATGATTTTGGCATTTTGCTCGCTAGTGTTTTTTTCTTTTGTCATTTTTGCCAAATCAAGCGGAACCGTGCCTATGGTAATCGTGCCACTTAGCTTGCCCGCTTTTACGGCGTTGTTTGCTTGGTATATGGGGTCATCGCCTGTTTTTGTTTGTCTAAACCCTAGCTCGCGTGCTTTTGTCCCCTCGACTTCTATCTCATTGCCACGCAAGTCATTGATGATAAGTCCCTTGCCGTCTTTGTCAAGCCCTATGTGGATTTGGCTATCTAGCAAATCTTTTAGCTCACTATTTTGCGCGATTGCTTCTTTTATCGCTTCTTTTAGCGCGAGGGTAGAATCCCCCAAACCATCGGTTTTTAGTTTCACGCTTACAGATTGGGTTTCTCCTTTTTTGTCCTTTAGCTTTAGTGTCAAATCCCCATCTTGCAAATCAAGGACATTGCTAGAAATGTTTTCGGTGCGTAGGATAGAGCCAAAGTAGATTCTACTTTCATCGCCCATTCCTTTGGAATTCATCATTAGCTGATATGGCTTAGAGCCACCTGTTTTCATCACTGTGCCGATGACTTCGCCATTTGTCTCATCAGTGATTGCTTGGGCTACATCGCCTACTGACATACCGCTTACTATGTCGATAGTGTAGGTTCTGCCTTTGGTGTAGAAACTTAGCTTAACATCGCTATCGCTAAATACGCTATCTCGGCTTTCAAATTTACCACCCACTTCGTTTATGTCGCCTTGTGCGAGGCTATGGACATCGATTTTTATGTCTTGTGGTGGGACACCGCTTGATACGCTTGCTTTTATGGCGTCATTGTTGATTTCTGTGCTTCGTCCTAGATAGCTTGAGTAGTCGCCTAGTGTCCTAGCAGGAGCGCGGAGCGCGGATATGAGGGTTTGGATTTCAGTTAGGGTTTTTTGCTTTTCGACATTTTCTTCCATTTTGCGCTCTATGGGCTTTACCATAGCTTTTTCATCAGCTTCTCTTAGCTTATCAATGACTTCATAGCTCAAAATCCCGCTTCCAGCACCTAGAGAGTTTATTTTGCCGATTGCCATTTTAGCTCCTTATCGTTCTTTTTGTGGGTATTGTGTTTGGTTTTGATTGGTGGCTACTTGTGTTTGCTTTATTTGTAGCCACCAAAAATCGTTGCAAAAATGTCGCAAAACACTGCAAAATCACTGCGTTTCCAAGCAAAATCTACGCCAAGTTTGCGCTTCGTGCTTTTGCTTGTGATTCTACTTGCGCATTTACTTTGCGTGTTTTGTAGTTGCATTTTTGCACCTCATACATCTCTTTAGTGAAGTTTTGCAAAATTTATTTTTTGTGTATGAGCTATTATCGACTTATTGCAGGATTGTTTTTAGTTTTGTGTGCTAGATTGTGGTTTGGTGGCTAAGATAGTAGCGCAAAATGGGCTAAAATAGAGAGCTAAAAGCAATCAATAAAAATCAAGCAGGAATTTGGAGTATTTTAAAATCTATGCAGGGTATTAAAATTGTGCAAGAATCAAAAAATCAAGGGAATTTAGTAGTGTTGCAAAGAATTATAAAAGAATCAAAAGCTAGATTCTAATAAGGATTTGTAAAATCTAGCTTTAATTTTTGTAAAAGATTCATATCTATCTTAGTCTAGAATATGTCTTGCTAGCTATTTGCCTTGCTAGAAAATAGCTCTTGCTAGCTTGTTTTATCAAAGATAAGTCCTAGCGTTTCATTCATTTTGCGTGCAAGCTCTATGGCGTCTCTGCTAGGGATTTCGCGGATAATCTTGCCACTATTTGGTTCTTTTACCGTTACTACAAGCCCTCGAATATCCTCGCTGTAACTGAAATTTATATCCGTGCCAATATCACGCATTTTTTTATTCATTTCTTTGCTAAGATTGACTAAATCTTGTTTGGTTTGCGCTGAATCTTGCTCTTGCGTGGCTTTGCGTTTTTCATCTTGCGTTGCGTTTGAAGCGCGTAGATTTGAAGCTCGCACGGTATCCATTCCTCGTGCTTCTCCTGCAGAACTAGCCATATTATAAAGAGTGTCTCTAATAGTAGAGACTTGCGCTGTATTAACCTCTGCCATAATGACCTCCTTGTGATTTTGGTTAGGTTGAACACCAAATATCGACTATTTATAAAAAATTTTTATTTGCTTTTGTTTATTTGCTTTTTGAGATGACTTCTAGTGGGTCGATATGCTTATCCTTTTGGGTTATTTCTAGTCCTAGTCGTTGGGACACTCTGCCTATGGTGTAGCCTTTTTTTACGATAAATCCGGGCTTGACTGTCGGGGCGATTTTGTCAAGCTGGGAATATATGGTAAATATTTCATTGCCGTGCTCAATAACCACGACTTTTTTTAGCATAGAAGAGACTTCTTTGGCAAAGACTACTTTCCCTTCAAAGATATTTTGCACCACAGCATTTGGTACTTTTGATATGAGCGTTATGGATTGGTTGAATACTTTTAGATTATAGACAGGGTCATTGTATTGTCCAAAGCTCTGCTCTACGGTGTAATACTCTAGTGGCGAGATAGTCTTTGGTCCTGTGTATTTCATCACAGGGACATCTTTGTAGCTATTTGCCACTTGCAAGATTTTGGGTGCTTCTTTTGTAGGTGGTGCAGGGGTTTGCGCTTGTGGGGTGGTGGCTTGCTGGGATTTTGCTTGCTTTTCTCTCTCTAGTCGTTCTTTTTCTTGTCTTTCTTTTTCGGCAGCAAGGGCTTTTTGTTGTTCTTTTTCGATTTCTTTTTGGGTTTTGGCTTTTATTATGTTTAGCTCTTGGAGGATATTATCAAGTCCATCTCTTTCTTTGCTGATTTGGAGCAGTCTTTCGTTGTAATCATTTAGCTCGGCTTGAAGTTTTTCATTTAGTAGATTTTGCTCATTTATCATTCTTTGGAGTTGTTCTTTGCGATTTTGCTGTGTGCCGATTAGATGAGTGATTTCATCGATATTTTTGGTAATTGAGCCGATTTGCTCGGCGATTTTGCCTTGCTTTTCACTTAAGCCTACGATTTTTTCTTTTGTCTGCTTGGTGAGAATCTCAAAAATATCCTCAAGTATGACATCATCTGGAGAAATCACGCTTTGTTTGTCAAGCACAAGCTGAAATGTCAAGTCTTTTATGATGAGGTTTGCGATATAAAATTGGATTTTGGATTTTTCTTCTTCGAGTGTTCTTAGGGCTTTTCGCAAGCCATCTAGTCGTCTTTCTTGAGTTTGGTTTTGGCTTTGGTTTTGGGTTATGTTTTTTTGGATAAATGTGATTTGTTCGCGTAGTTTTGTGATTTGTCGTTTGCGCTCGTTTATGGTGTTGCCAAGAGTGGTTAGACGATTTGAGATTTTGCGCTCTTCTTGGGCTTTTTGCTGAAGTTTTGCTTTGTTGTCTTGTATGTCTTTTTCAATGTCTTTTATGCTTTTTGTGTTTGCACTAAGTGGGCTTAGTCCCGCTAGCAAGGCGCACACACCAAGTGAAAGAAGCACACTGCCAAATGCCCTAGATACGCTTTGCAATCGCTTTGGCTTGTGCGCTAGGCTAGATTTTGCCATTATGCACGCCTTTGGAGTAGTATCGCTACGATTACGGAGGAGAGGCACACAAGCAGTGAGGTAAATAGCAAAATCATAAAATCAATCGCAAATCTAAACATTTCTTTTTGTAGCTCTAGTGCTTGGACGATACTTTCCGCCATAGAGGTGTTTGCACCATACAAAAACACAATGATAATCACACAAGTAGAGATAAGCGCGTCATAGATAGCATTTCTAAAGAAAAAGCGGTTTTTTAGCCAAAATCCCGCACCCATATAGCCCATAATCTCTATGCGTCTATGATGCTCAAAATGCCAAATGCGAATCTGGTCTATCATCAGTAGCAAGCTTAGTATCGCTATAAGCACTGCAAAAAGCTGTGTGCTAAACTTGACTAAAAATAGCAAGCGATAGGTTTGGTTGTGTGTCTTGCTGAAAGATTCTGCTTTGATTATGCTTGGAATCTTTGCAAGGGTGGATTCGATTTTTTCTAGTCGCTTGAGATTGGGGAAAGACTCTAGCTTAAGGTTGTAGTATAGGGATAGTTGCTTTTTGACATTTTCGTAGTCTTCGTTGTTCATATTGGTGCGGATTTTATCTAGCACAAAACTCGGGTCGATAGGCTCTATTGACATAGCTTCAGGGATATTTTGCTTGATAAAATCCAAACTTAGCTTTTGCTTACTTGCGATGACTATGGAGTAGTTTTGAGAGAGTTTGTCCTCCTTTGTCTCCACAGCACGAGAGACAATCAAAAAGCACTCAAATGCAAAAAGCAGTGCTACCAAAGGCAGAATCAAAAAGAAATGTTGCTTAATGTTGCTCATAGATTGCATTCCTTTCTCCATCGATTATCAAATGACGATAGTTGATATTTATCCGCACAGGCACGCGGTGAGTAACCACCATAATCGTCATCTCTAATTGCTCATTCGCACTCTTTAGCAAGCTCCAAATCATATCGCTTGAGAAGTCATCAAGATTGCCTGTGGGCTCATCGGCGAGAATAAGGCTAGGGCGATGTGCGATAGCGCGAGCCATAGCCACTCTTTGCTGCTCGCCACCGCTTAGCTCTAGGGGGCATTTGTTTGCTTTGTGAAGCAGTCCTATGTGGGTTAGGAGTTTTTCTGTTTGGGTGTGGATAGCGTCTTTTTTGTAGCCATTTATGTGCATAGGTAGAGCGATATTTTTCTCCACGCTCCATTCTTCGATTAGCTTGTAGTCTTGAAACACAATCCCTATGCGCTGTCGCAAGCGAGCGATTGCGCGTTGATTGTGCTTGGATAGGTTTATATCAAGCACAGATAGATTCCCTCCCATAGCTAGTAGCCCACCATAAAGCGAGCTAAGAAGCGTGCTTTTGCCACTTCCGCTTGGACCAGAGACAAATACAAAATCTTTGTGGTGGATTTCAAAATTTGCATTTACGATGACAGGCTCTTCGCGCTGATATCCTAGTGTTAGATTTTCTGCTTTGATTATGCTCATAGTTTCTCCAATAACGCGATAAATCTTTTGTGTGCCTCTGTCGTGGCTTTTGTAGGGAGTGGAGGCTCTTTGAGATAGTAGGAATCTACTTGCTTGTGATACATCTCAAATACGACTACGCAGCTCATAGGCTGGGCAAAATCGCCCATACGCACGATAAAAGCAAGCCTTGCAAAATCTTTGGATTTTTGGCTAGCAAAAATATCGCTGATATGCAAAAATCCATTTGCAAATACCTGCTTATGATTGATTAAGCTACTTAGTTTTGGCTGTTTTGTCAAAATGGATTTTACCAAGTTTTTGTCAAAAAGAAAATGTGATTTTAAAAGAATTGCACGATTTTTGCGCAAAGATTGCACTTTTAGCGTAAAAATATTTTTGTTTTGTCTAAGCCAGCGGGCTTGGTATTTGCTGATGATTTGGCTAGATAGTGCTTGGGTAGAATCTTTTGAGTTAGATTTTTGGCTAGATTTTGGGTTGTATTCTATCGTGGCAGTGGGGTTTGTTTTGCCATTATTAGCAAAATCGTTTTTTTCAAAATCTTGCGGTGTTTGAATGCTAGACTCTATCGTCATTTTCTGTGTCATTTTTCTCGCTATTTTTGGGGTGCTTTGCTTTTTTTTATTTGGTGTAGGTTGTAGATTTTGGAGGTTTTTGGATATGCTAAGTGCGTCTTTGAAGTAGATTTCATCATCAGTTTTTAGCTCCAAAATCCCACCCTTTTTTAGCACGCGAAGTGCTAGGGCTAAAAAATGCTCGCTAAAAACGCGGCGAGAGGGCGAGTCATTCCACGGCACAGGGAAGTGTAAAAATATGCAATCTAGGCTATTTGAGGGTAATATCTCTAAAAGCACCCTTGCATCAAAATGCAAGATAAAAAGATTTTGCAGATTTGAAATGGCGATGTTTTTTAGCACCTGCTCAATAGATGGGGTATGCACCTCAAGTCCTATGAAAATGTCATTTGGATTTTGCTTGGCAAGGTGTAGGATATGTCGTCCGCTACCAAAGCCGATTTCTAGGAATATTTTGGGAGATTTTGCGGGGAGATTGGCAGGAGATTTTGTCGTGGTTTTGGTAGTTGCTTTATCGGGTTTGGATTTGGGCGTAGCAGAATCCAAACTTATCTTAAATGCGCTAAAAACTCGCTCTAATAGCTCCTTTGGCGAGAGTAAAAAAGCTAGGGAGTGATTGCTAGTGTGGTGAGAAGTGTGCGAAGTGTGTGGGCTAGGGTGGTGTAAGTTTGCGTTTTGCAAATTTTGATTGTGTGGGTTTGAGTTGCGTAAATTTTGCAGACTTAAATTGTGTGGGTTTAGATTATGTGAGATGACTTCATAGTCTTGGCTTATGACTTCAAGTGCGGTTTTTAGCGTTGCCACAGGTGTGGGACGCGTGATTTTTAGCCCATTTATCAGCAAATCGTTACTCCGTGCTACCTCTTGAAGGAAAAATATATTTTTGTCAAATTTTATGGGGATAAGGGCTAGATTTTGGGATTTTAGGCTTTGGAGTTTGGGATAGATTTTTAGATTTTGGGTGTTGGCAAGTGATGCAAGTGAGGTGGTGGCAAGCGATTTGTTTTTAACCGTATCGCTTTGGTTAGGCGTGTTTATTGCACGAAGCAGGGTGCATTCTTGGCTTAAATTTGTTTTGGCTTTTTGTGCGAGAAAATGTGGCATTTATAGTGTGCTTTTGCTACTCTATCATTAGTAGCACTTCTTTGCTTGGGACAGATTCATTGCCCTCGCTATCAAGCGATACGACTTGGTAGGTGTATTTTTTGCCTTTTTGCATTTCTTTGTCGGTAAATACATTTTGTGTGGTGTTGCTAAATCGTAGTTGGGTGGATTTTTTGCCATTTTCGCGCCGATAGATTGAGTATGCTTTGACGCGCTCCAAATTTATCACTTCCCACTCAATCACTGCTTTACCATCTTCTATGGTGGCTTTTGAGATTGTGGGGGATGGCAGTGGGGGGAGGGTAGAGCCTAGTGTGGCAGATAAGGGGGGATTGCTCGCTACGCCGTCTTTATCAATAGCGATGACTTTGTAAAATCTCTTTAGCCCTTCTTTATTTTGTTTTTCACTTTGGTTTTGTTTGTCGTTTTGCCAAAAGGTTTGATTTTTTTGGAGTTTTTCTACATTTTCGGTGTAGGTGGTTTTGCGCGTTTTTCCGATAGATTTGTAGGGCGAGTCTTCATTGCTTGTGGCATAGATTTCATAGGTTTTTGCTCCCGGGATTGCCTCCCAAGTGAGTGTGATTTCTTTTGCTTTGTCGTTGCTTGCTTGGAGGGTTTCTACCATTGGTGGTTTTGCGCGGGTTTTGCCTAGTGCTACTTCGCTAGGGAGGGATTTTATGTTATTTATGTCTTGGGCGATGATACGGTAGGAGTATTGTGCTTCATCATCGAGATTTTCATCAAAATACTCTACAAGCAAGCGATTTTTTACTGTGGCTATGTTTAGGAATTTGCCCTTTGGGCTTTGCCTTTGGATAATGTAGCGCACAATGCTTGGATTTGGGTGAGGACTCCAAATAAGTTTTACTTGCTTTGCGTTGTTTTGGGAAGCGATGACTTTTTCGACAGGGTCGATAAAAGAAGTTTTTATAACAATAGAAGCGGATTTTTTTGAAGTGGCGTTATTGTGCCCTAGAGTTGCGATTTGGAAAGAATACTCCGTCTGTGGTAGGAGGGAATCTAGCACGAAGTGTGTGGCGTTTGGATTTTTTATGGTGGCGATTTTTTTGGTGGTGGAATTTTGGTTGTTTTGGTAAAGCACAAACCCTTTGATATTGGTATTTTCTAGCAACTCCCACTCAAATGCTATGGAGCTGACATCTGCAATGAAGCGCACTTTGTGAGCGGGGATTGTGGGGAGATTTTCATCGATTTTCTCTTCTTTGTTTAGGAAGCTAAAAGTTTGGGTTTTGTTGGCACAGCCGCTAAGCGATAAAATCAGCAAAAATGCCATAAAAAATAATATTGCAAAGTTTGCTTGCTTGAGATTGCTTGCTGGAGTTTTTGGAGGGTTTTGCATAGAGTGTGGGCTATGTGGTGCTTTTGTGATATGTGGTAGTGTCCTCATCATCAAACAAGCCCAAAATATTGGGGATTTTAATCGCTTCATCAAACTGCCTTTTTCCGAAAATTTTTAGGCAAAATTGTAGCATATCATCAAAAACACTCGCACAAAAAGCGTGGTATTTTTGGGTGTGCGCTAAATCTTTTGCATTTGCAAAATCCACATAATCTGTGGTGCTAGAATCGATAAGATTTGCAGGCATATATAGCAAGTATGCGTGCAAAAACACGCGTGGGGCAAATGTCTTTGAATGCTCTAAAAGCAATGCTTTAGATTCTTTTTTCATCGACTCTAGGCTAAAGCCATAAGTTGTGTCATAGAGAATGTGGCGATTTAGCTTTTCTAGGTGAGTGCGGATTTGGTGGGTGCGCCCTGTGTAGAGCTTGGCAGCTATGAGGGTTATGCCATTTGCTTGATTGCTTAGCAGTGGGGCAAATTCGCTTTTGGCATAGCGAGCACTTTGGAGTAGATTTTGTGGTGCGTTATGAAAGCTATCTATGTTTGCCATTTTTAGGCGGTTTTTGGGGTGGCGAGCGATTTTGGATTCTATGATTACGCGCTCTTTTAGGGGGGAATCTATGAGGGCTAGATAGTATCGCCCGATATTTTTTGCCTTTAGCTCACTGCTTAAAATCGCGTGTGAAGAGTTGTTTTTGGCAATGATGATAGCTCCGCTTGTTTGTTTATCTAGTCTGTGGACTATGCCAGCTCTTTGTTCTCCTGCAAGGTTTGATAGCATTATGTTGTTTGCTTTTAGCCAATCCACAAGGGTTGGCTCTTTTAGGCTTGGTGCGCTATGGACACACAAAAATGGTGTCTTGTTAAGAATCATAAAATCACTATTTTCATAAATTCGCTCAATGTGGATATTTTGGTGTTGGTTTGATTTTGGGCGTGGTTTTGTGGCACTTGAGTTTGTGGCATTTGAGAGAGTAAAATCAGTGGATTTTGCGCTCTCATCTATGGAGTCTAGAGTGATAAAATCTGTGGTAGCGCAATCAAGGGTAGAATCTTGTTTTTTTATGTGGATTTTGTCGTTTTCTTTTAGGAGGATTCCCCCTTTTTTGCAGGGCTTATTATTTAGGCTGACAAGCCCTTTTTTGATTAGATTTAGGACTTGTGATTTGCTTGTATTTAGAGCTTTTGTGAGGTATTCATCAAGGCGGATTTTATCGCTTTTATCTATTTTATCACTGATTTTATCTTTGTTTTGAGCTATCTTAGTGTGTGTAGATGCTTTAGAATCTAGCTCATTTTGTAGAAATATTTGCATATTTTTATCCTTAAAAACGCATTTATTAAGTCTTTTTGTTGTTTTAGATTTTGCGTGCATTATAGCAATTTTTGGGGTATTTTTACGCAAAGTCGCTATAATGTCGCCTTTTTGGAAAGGCATACTTTGCACCAACTTCGGCGATATATTTCGGAGAAAAAATGCTACTAGACATACAAAATCTAACGAAATTTTATGGCACAAAACTCGCACTTGATAGTGTATCTCTAAACTTGCAAGAGGGCAAGATAGTGGGGCTTTTGGGTCCAAATGGTAGTGGCAAGACTACACTTATAAAAGTGCTTTTGGGGTTGTTAAAGCGATATAGCGGGGAGGTGAAGTTTTGTGATAAGCCAATCGATGATATGGCAAAGGCGCATATTGCGTATTTGCCTGATAAAAACCATATCCCATTGCATTGGAATCTAAAATGGGCTTTTGAGTTTTTTGGCGATTTTTTTGGCGATTTTGACTATGAGCGGGCGGGGGATTTGAGTGAAAGGCTAAGGCTAGATACAAAATCTAAGATAAAGACTTTTTCAAAAGGCAACAAAGAAAAAGTCGCCTTGCTTTTGACGCTTGCAAGAAAGGCTAGGCTTTATATATTTGATGAGCCAATAGCAGGGGTAGACCCTGTGGCGCGAGAAGAGGTGTTTTCTCTCATAATGAGGTATTGCAAAAATAGCCAAGATACTTCACTAGAATCTTTGCAAAGCAACCCAAATGAGCCAAATATCCCAAATAGCCATAATAGTGCGAATTCTAGCAAAGATTACAATCCCTCCGTGCTTATTGCTACGCATCTTATCTATGATGTCGAGCAGATTTTAGATGAGGCGATATTTTTGTCTTATGGCAAGGTTTTGGCACACAAGTCTGTGGCGGATTTTACGAGAAATGGGCGTGAAAATCCTATCAATTTAGAGCAGGCTTTTAAAGAGGTTTTTTAGAGTGTTTTAAAAAGTGCGTTTGAGAATGCCTTGATAGCGCAGAAATCTAGTATCATAAAACATTTGTAGATTTTATTAGGTTTAAGGAGTGTTGTAAATGAGGAATCTACTAAAGTATGAAATCAAAGAGGGGTTTTTCCCATACTTGGTTATGGGGGTGGTGTTTTGTGTAGCTGTGGTGGGGATTGTAGCGATGATAAAGCTTGGAAATGGGCAATATGTTTTTACTTCTCCTAGCGATTTGCTTTTTGTCGCAGTATTTGGCGAGATTTGTTGGTTTTTGCTGATTTTTAGCGTAGTGGGGTTTGGTGTGGTGCAAGTGATAAATATCATAAATGCTTTTGGCAAGAATCTTTTTGGCGTGTATGGGTATTTGCTTTTTTGTCTGCCTTTGGGGGTTGATAGGATTTTGCTATCAAAGGTGCTTGGGTGCTTTATTTTAATCGGTGCTAGTTTTGTGTATTGTGCTGTGCTTGGATTTGGTGCGTTTGTGTATATTTCAGATTTTAGGTTGCTAGGAGCAGTTGGCGAATTTTTTGAGCGACTTAGTCGTGTGGATTTGGGGATTAGTATGGCATTTTTTGCGATACATTTATCGTATTATCTTTGCAAGATTCTTGAGTTTTTATTGCAGATTTTGCTTACTTTGGCGGTGCTTAATTTTTTGCGCGTTTCAAGTTTTCGCTCTGGGGTTGGGATTGGTATTTTTATAGGGATTTCTATTATGACAAGTATCATAGGAGCTGCGTGCAATGAGGTTTTAAACATCATAGGGATTTTGCCTTTAAGTGCTTCAATGAATGGTTTTTGGGATTCTTTTTCACTACTTTCTATCCAAAGGGATAATTTTTTAGACTTTATGAAAGATTCTCTTAGAATCTCGCTTGTGATTTATAATATTTTTTCTTATATTGTTACGAGTTTGGCTTATTATTTGTTTGCTAGATATTTGATTGTGAGGAAACTTGAGCTTGAGTGATTCTTATTTTGATATTTTGGCTGATATTTTGGGTGGTTGTGTCAAATTTTGTAGGAAATTTAAAAAAGTACAAGGTTACAAAACAAAGCAAAAAAGGGCTAATTTTTGTGATTTTGCGTGCTAATGTTTTGCCTAATTTTTTAGATTGCAAGCAAAGTTTTGTGTGCTTTAGGGCTTTTGGAGTGCAAAAATTACTCTAAAATGCCTAAAAACCTTGACAACAAAAAAGCAAAAGTGCTATAATCCCTCGCAATGCCGATTCTTTATGGTTGGAATCGACCAAATTCCTAAGTCAAGGATATTTAATGAAACAAATGCTTAAGGAACTAGGCTTGAGGGTGGGGACTGCCTTTTTTGCCGCAGGGTTGGTATTTGCTTCGCAATCTTTTGCTGCGACAGATGATGATGAAGATTACGATGATGAAGAAGAGTATGATGAGGAGGAAGATGACGAAGCAGATGATGAAAGCCCAAGCACTACGAGTGTGCCTGCTTCTAGTCCTAGAGGTTCAGGAGTGGCTAGGAGCGGTTTGCCCGCTGATTTTCCTAAGGAAAACGAGATTATAGAAATTGAAGTGGTGGGTATAGGGGTTGCCCCTGCTGATTGTTGCACGCCTGCGCAGGCTGTGGCTATGGCGAAGCGTTCGGCGATAGTCGATGGTTATCGGCAGCTCGGCGAACAAATGTATGGTATCAAAATCAGCTCAACTGATACGGTGCATAATATGGTGCTTAAAAATTCTCGTGTCAAAACGCGTGTAAATGCTGTGATACGCGGAGCGCAAGTGCGAGATAGCGCGTGCAAAGAGGGGATATGCCAAGTTAATATGGAGCTAAAGCTAGATAGTCGCGTGTGGTCTAGGATTTTTGGATTTTAGGTAGCTTTTTTGGTGGGGGGTGCAGGAAGCGTTTAGTAGTCTTTTTGTGCTTGTGGCTTTTAGAAAAAGTCATTTTTACCTTGAAAAAGCCTTTTTTCAAGGTAAAGATTCTAGTAAGACTGCTTTATAATAGATTCTAAGGCATCTTGATATTTTAGCTTTTTTTGTAGTGAAAAAGCATAGAGTGGTTTTCGCATTTTCTTTGGTATATGTGCCTTTCTAGCAAACTCTCTAAAATCTTTTGGTAATGCTTCTGCCCCGCTTGTCTCATCTATCACACTCATAAAGATATACATTTTTGATTCAGTTTCCAAAGAATCGCTTACAAAAATGCTAGTGATATTTTCTAGCATAAAGCCTTTTGTTTTTTTGCTAGATTTGATTAGATGATTTTTTGTGGTGTGATTTTTTGCCATATTCGTTGCCTTGCTTTGCCTACCCACTTCGCAGGAAAACCTACAGCGCACAATCTCTTCTCTTTGGCTAAAAGATAACACATAGCCACATTGTTTAGCTAGTCTATCTATGCAGTGAAGTGCTTCAAGCGTATTTTTTGCGCTTACCACCCAAAATCCTCCAAAATCTTTGATTTCCCCACTATATAGCGCGTTTTTTTCGCCCTCAAGGATAGCAAAGCTTTTTTGCAATCCTTTGCCAAAGCACTCCACAAACTCATTTGCAAATCGCATACGCACAAAGTTGCGCTTATATGCGCTATCTGTGTTGCTAGAATCCTCAAAAAACTTTAATCCTAGCTCCTTGCAAAATCCTAAAATCTCGCTCTTTTTTAGCAAAAGCATCGGACGGATAATGGCATAGCTTACTTCCTTTTTCACAAGCCCTTTTTGTCGTTTTTCTAGGCTTTCAAACCCTAGCATAGTGCCAAGCCCAGCCCCCTTGCCAAGCTGCATAAGTAGCCACTCAACCCTATCATTAAAATGATGAGCCAAAAGCAGATTTTCATATCCCAAACGCGCTATAAGCTCTTCAAAAAATTCGTAGCGAAATTCCCGCGCACTTGCTTCAAAGTTTGACTTGATTTTGGGACATTTTTTTACAAAGCATTGCTTGTGGTATGTTTTTGCCAATGCTATGGCATACTTTACTTCAGCTTTGCTTTGCTCCCTCACGCCATAATCTATGATAGCTATATCAAATTCTACGCGATTTTTAAGTAGCAAAAAAAACAACGCCACAGAATCAGACCCACCCGAAAAAGCAAGGAGGTTTTTGCAAGATTTTGGACTTTTCCCATTGCTTGATTTTTTGTTTTTTTTTGTTAGGTTTTTTGCGCTTATTTCTTGTGATTTTTGCTTTAGTGTGTCTATGTGGGCGAGTTTGGATATTATTTTATTTAGCATATTTTGAGTGTTTCTCCATAAGTGTTTTTGAAAGTGTTTTTAATTGGGTTTTGCGTGATTATTCCGACTTTGTGGTAAATCAACAAAGGGCAAAACTACAAAAATCAAGCAAACAAAAAAGATTCCAAGCATTTTATTTGAGCCAATACTTGCAAAAGCCCTAAAATCTCGCAAAATCTTAATCAAGCCATTACAGAATAAACCATAACTTTTATTCACTTCGTAGGACTTTTGCTTAATATTTCTTTGATATAATCCACTCTATCCAAACACATACTAAGCACAAAGGAGCACGCAAGATGATACTACAAGGCAAAAAGGGACTAATCGTAGGTGTGGCAAACAACAAATCCATAGCCTATGGCATAGCAAAAGCCTGCCACGAGCAAGGCGCACAAATGGCTTTCACTTATCTAAACGAAGCATTACAAAAACGAGTAGAGCCTATCGCACAGGAGTTTGGCTCAAATTGTGTCTTAGAGCTAGATGTAAATAACCAAACTCACTTAGATTCTCTAGCACATAAGCTAAAATCTAGCTTTGGCGAGATAGATTTCCTTGTCCACGCTGTGGCGTATGCCCCCAAAGAAGCATTAGAAGATGCGTTTATCAACACCACAAGAGAAGCCTTTGACATTGCGCTTGGCACTTCGGTGTATTCGCTACTATCGCTTACTCGCGCTTGCTTACCTATGCTAAAGGATAACGCCTCTGTTCTTACGCTTAGCTATCTTGGTGGAGTGAAATATGTCCCTCACTATAATGTGATGGGTGTGGCAAAAGCCGCGCTAGAATCTAGCGTGCGCTATCTTGCGCGTGATTTGGGCACACGCGGAATCCGCGTAAACGCTATCTCTGCAGGTCCTATCAAAACCCTTGCGGCAAGTGGCATAGGGGATTTTAGAATGATACTCAAATATAACGAAATCAATGCCCCACTTAAGCGCAATGTCAGCACTCAAGATGTTGGCAATTCTGCTATGTATTTGCTAAGTGATTTGGCAAATGGCGTAACAGGCGAAATCCATTATGTTGATGCGGGATACAACATAATGGGTATGGGAGATGTAACCAAAGATGATGAGGGCAAGACGATTTTGTGCTGGGATAAGCAAAAGGGGGAATAATCCGCTAGTGTCATCGCGACTAAAAATCCGCTATAAAATCTAGCTAGATTTTATAGCAAAATCACAAAAACCAAATCATAGCTTGTAGTCCACACACTAGCTTTTGTTGGCTTTTTGTGCTAGGTTTTTATATAGTTGCACTATTATTGTGCTAGGCATTTTTGGGCTTTGGATTTTGTTTGAAATATATTATAAAATCTTTGCAAGATGAAGTTTTTAAGTTTGCTAGATTTTGTGGGCAGAAAATCAAATCTTTAAGCAATGTTTGGAGAGGTTTAAACTGATTTTAGATTTGATTTTGATACAATTTTGGTTTTTAGCAATCTAATAAGCATATTTAAATTCAAAACACAAGGAGTATGAATGGAGAGGCTAGGAAGCAGGAGTGATAGGATAGAAGCACACGGCTTGCGTGAAGTTTTTGCAAGCTTTTTGAAAAACGAAGCATTAGGTGGGATAATCCTATTTTTTGCAGCACTCATAGCGATGATAGTGGCAAACTCGCCTTTAAGCGAGCATTATTTCAACTTTTGGCACATAAGGCTTGGAGTGGAAGCACAAGGGCTTATCCACGCTTTTCCAAACGCGTCTTGGCTAGAATCTTTGAGTGCACACTCACTTGGATTTGGCGCAGAAGATGGTAGCTTTTTTGTGGGCTTTAGTATTCATCAGTGGATAAGTGATGTGCTTATGTCGGTGTTTTTTCTTATGGTTGGGCTAGAAATCAAGCGTGAGGTGGTCGCAGGAGAGCTGGCTAGCTTCAAAAAAGCGATTTTCCCTGCACTTGCTGCACTTGGAGGTATGATTGTCCCGGGGATTATTTATTTTGCACTAAATGCAGGCACACCTAGCGCACACGGATTTGGGATACCTATGGCGACAGACATTGCTTTTGCGCTTGGGGTGATAATGCTGCTAAAAAGCCGTGTGCCTATGGCTCTAAAGGTATTTTTGGTTACACTTGCTGTGGTTGATGACTTGGGTGCGATAGTTGTCATAGCGATATTTTATGCGAGTGGCTTGCACTTGGGGTGGCTTTTTTTGGCAGTGCTACTGCTTTGTGGGCTTATCACACTAAATAAATTTGGCATAAAATCTCTTACTCCTTATCTTTGTGTAGGTGTGCTTTTGTGGTTTGCAGTTCATTATAGCGGTATCCACGCTACGATTGCGGCAGTGGCAGTGGCGTTTTGTATTCCTGTGCGACCTAAGATTTCGTTTGCAGAATTTGCCCCGCTTGTCAAAGATACGGCGGATAGGTTTGATGAAGATGAGGACAACAAAGGCACGCAAAAGTTTTTGAGCGAATCTCAAATAGCTAGTTTGAGAGCGATAAAAAATAGCCTAAAATCTGTCCAAAGTCCACTAGGACGACTAGAGAGGGCATTGCAGCCGTGGGCAGCATTTGTGATAATGCCTCTTTTTGGGTTTGCAAATGCGGGGGTTAGCCTAAGTGGTGCAGATATGGATTTGAGCCATATCTTTAGCGTAGATAAGGTGTTTTTAGGCGTGGTGCTAGGGCTACTTATCGGCAAGCCTTTGGGGATATTCCTCATCACATTTGTATGTGAAAAAATCGGCATAGCAGCTCGTCCTAGCGGAATTTCTTGGGTGCAGATTTTGGGAGCTGGAATGCTAGGGGGCATAGGCTTTACGATGTCTATGTTTGTATCTGATTTGGCTTTCCGTGGGAGTGAGCATTTTGAGATAGCGACAAATGTTTCTAAAATCGGTATCCTTAGTGGCTCGATTTTATCTGGGATTGTAGGGGCGGTTTTTTTGCTTTTGGTATCAAAAGTAAAAAAAAATACATAAAACAAGTGTTACAATAACGACTTTGTTTTAAGCGCGTTTGGATTATCAAGCAAACGCGCTTAAATCTATAAAATACATTCCACAAACAAAGGACACAAAATGGGTAGCAATTTTGGCGAGATTTTTCAGGCACTTATTCCTTTTATCGTGCTTTTTGCGGTGTTTTATTTTTTGCTTATCCGCCCGCAGCGCACGCAAGCAAAGCGACACAGAGAAATGATAGAATCCCTAAAAAAAGGCGATAAAATCGTATCCACAGGTGGCTTTGTCTGCGAAGTGATAAAGGTAGAGGATACATTTTTTAGCGTAAGGCTAAGCGATGATAGCACAGCAAGGCTTTCAAAAGATTTTGTTTCTTTCAAAGTCGATGATAGCGCAGAATCTAGTAGCACTCAACCCAAAAAATAGCCAATCTTTATAAAAACCTGCTAGTAAAATGAGTAAACAAAAGGTTGCTATGCGCTATGCAAGTGTTGATACGGCGTTGGTACAAGGCTGGCGCAGTAGGGCAAAGTTAGCAAAGGCAATGCAATCAAGGTAACTTCTAGCAAGTAATCACAAATAATCACAAAAAAGTAATCAAATGAAACTAAACAATCCACTAAATAATCCTAGACTTTTGACATTTATCATAGCCATTATCTTTGGTATAGCCTTTTGTGTGCCTAGCTTTTTTGACACAAAGGGACCAAAGATTACGCTTGGACTTGACTTGCAAGGTGGGCTAAATCTGCTGCTAGGAGTGGATACTGATGAGGCTATCAAGTCTCGCTATGCTTCTATGGCTTCTAGCATAGAGTATGAGGCAAGCCAAAAAGATATTTTGCTAAATTCTCTCCAAGCACTTGAATCAAGCGTGGAATTTGATTTGATAGATAGTGATGATACAAGCGGACTTAATGATATTTTGGGCGGTATGCGTGGTGTGAAGTATGATTCTAGCGATTTGCACTACACGGTGGTGATGACACCTGAAGAGCTACAAGAAGTGCGAAATCAAGCCCTAGAGCAAGCCATAGCCACCATTCGCAATCGTTTGAATGAATTTGGACTAGCCGAGCCAAGCGTAACGCGTCAGGGCAGAGATAATATCCTAGTAGAAATCCCCGGACAAGAAAATCTATCCCAAGAAGAGCGCGTGCGAAATCTTATCTCTAAGGCGTCATTTTTGCAGCTAATGGCAGTCGATGAGGGAAGCAACTCACGCGTAGAGTCTATGAGCGATGTAGAAGCCCAAAGTTTGGGAGATGTTATATTGGAATATGCTGAAACCACCAAAGAAGCAGAATCTTATAAAAAATACAATCCAAATGGCACACCAAAGCTGCTGCTAAAAGCTGTGCCGATTTTAGATGGTTCAATGATTACCAATGCTAGAGTGGCGTATGATGAAAATAATCGCCCTGCGGTTGCGTTTGAGCTAAATTCTGCTGGAGCAAAGCGATTTGCAGATTTTTCTGGAGCGAGTATCGGCAAGCGAATGGCAATCGTGCTAGATAACAAAATCTACTCTGCGCCAACTATCCAAGCGCGTATAAGCTCTAGCGGGCAAATCACAGGGAGTTTCACCCCTGAAGAAGCCACAGATTTGGCTATCACACTTCGCTCTGGTGCACTGCCCGCTCCGCTAGCTGTGCTAGAGAAGCGCAGTGTGGGACCAAGTCTTGGGGCGGATTCTATTAGGTATTCTATGATGGCATTGATAGGTGGATTTGTGCTGGTGGTGGGATTTATGATAGTGTATTATAGTATGGCAGGTGTCATCGCCTCAAGTGCGCTCATCATAAACCTTGCACTAATCATTGCCGTAATGGCAATCTTTGAAGCGACTTTGACGCTACCCGGTATGGCTGGAATCGTGCTTACTGTGGGTGTGGCAGTAGATGCAAATATCATCATAAATGAGCGCATAAGAGAGGGTCTTCGCGCAGGCGAGGGCATAGCCAAATCAATACAAATAGGCTATGTGAATGCTTCTAGGGCGATTTTTGACTCTAATATCACTTCACTTATCGCTTCTGTCTTGCTATATGCCTATGGCACGGGCGCGATAAAAGGCTTTGCTATTACTACGGGGATTGGGATTTTGGCTTCTATCATTACGGCGATTATCGGCACGCAAGGGGTTTATCAGGCATTGCTTCCATATTTGGCAAAAAGTGAAAAAATGGGATTTTGGTTTGGGGTTAGCTACCCTACAAAGTCCCACAGCTCAAAATCTAGCACCACGCAATCTAGCGCAAAGTCTTAAGCAACGCAATAAAGCACAAAAATCTTAAGCAAAGGCATAGCAAATGGAATTATTCAAAAAAGTGAAAGTTTTTGATTTTGTCAAATATTCAAACTATGGGCTTATAGCGAGCATATTTTTGCTAGCTTTGGCATTTGCTTTGCTATTTTTCAAAGGATTTAGTGCGGGGATAGATTTTGCTGGGGGAAGTGCAGGGCAGATTCGCTATGAGAAGCAAGCTCCAATCGAGGAAGTGCGAGGATTGCTAGAAGCTGATTCGCGCTTTAAGGGGGTTAGGGTTAGTGAGTTTGACACCAAAGAGGAAATCTCTATCAAAATTCCGCACAATGATGCTTTAGAGGGGGCAAATATCGCTCCTATCTTAGAGAAGCTACTTGAGCCTAGCAAGGCTAGTGGGGGGGAGTTTGAGATACGCAAACTTGATTCTGTGGGGGCGCAAGTGGGCGATGATCTTCGTCAAAAAGGAATCATCTCTTTGCTTATGGCATTGGTAGCGATGATGGTGTATGTAAGTTTTCGCTATGAGTGGCGATTCGCACTTGCTGGGATATTAGCCCTTATCCACGATGTGATTTTGACTGCTGCAAGCGTGATAGTTTTTGATATTGATTTAAATTTGGAAGTGGTAGCCGCGCTTTTAACGCTTATAGGCTACTCCATAAACGACACGATTATCATATTTGATAGAATCCGTGAAAAAATGCTGACCGATAAAACAAATGACATTACCCTAGTCATCAACGAAGCCATTTCTCACACACTCTCACGCACACTTTTGACTTCGCTAACGGTGTTTTTTGTCGTGCTTACTCTGTATCTTTTTGGTGGTGCGATTATCGTGGGATTTTCTTTGCCTATGCTTGTGGGCGTGATAGTGGGGACTTATAGTTCTATGTTTGTCGCGCCAAAGCTCGCTGTTTTGCTAGGGTTTAATATTGAGGATTATCACAAAAAAGAAATGATGAAAACAAAAAGAGCACAAGATAGGGCAAAGATGAGAGCCCAATATGAAGGAGGACGCGTTTAGCTTTGTGGGTGTTGCATAGATCTGTCTTTTTGTGCAAGGGGTGCGGGGCTAAAGCCCTGCTAGCTTTGTTTTAGAAGGATTGAAGTAGCATTACAAAATGCTAGAATCTTTTGGAATCTAAAATCTTTTAGCATAATATAAAACCTTAAAAAAGCACTAAAAGATTGCATAAAGCACACCAAAAAGACAAAATTATCTCAAATTAACAAAAAGGAGCAAGTAATGGATTGGGGCAAAATCGTTTTTATATTTTTCACTCTTAGCAGTGCTACTTCGACAGCGGGTTTTTTGTTTGCGCCTGATGTGGCGATACTCTTTGTAGCTGTGGCATTAAACCTCATCGCCACCACGCTAAAAATCGGCGTGCGCAAGAAACTATCTTCAGAGCTTTTTGCTAGCTCAATTGTGGCAGATTTTCATTTGCTACCTGCGTTTGGCATACTGCAAGTTTTGCACAACGAAAAACTTGCCTATGTATTTGTCATCGGTGCGATGATGGCAAATATCTTTTCACTCATTTTGCTTTTTATAGAGAGTGCGCAAAAGCAGGATAACGACTACTAATCTAGAATCCTCCCAAAGAATAAAAGGCGAGATAATGCAAGATTATAATCCTAAAACTATCGAAAAAAAGTGGCAGGGGTTTTGGCGGGAAAATGCCTGCTTTGAGCCACTGCATACAAAAAAGAGTAGCAACCCCACAGGGCAACTAAGCAAGCAAAATAGCGACACAAATGACAAAGCGCACAACAGCGAAGCACACAACGACAAAACGCATAACGATAAGACAAGCAACACCATAACGAGCAACAGCGAAGTAGCGAACAAAAAAACAAGCAACAAAGCGCACAACGAGTGTAGCCAAGTAGATTTTAGCCTGCCCAAAAAATACATCCTCTCAATGCTCCCCTACCCAAGCGGGAAAATCCATATGGGACACGTGCGAAACTACTGCATAGGGGACGCCCTAGCGCGACACTATCGCAAAATGGGCTACAATGTGCTACACCCTATGGGCTGGGATAGCTTTGGTATGCCTGCGGAAAATGCCGCTATCAAGCACAAAATCCACCCCAAAAAATGGACTTATGAAAACATTGATACGATGAGAGAGGAGCTAGAATCTCTAGGGCTTAGTTTCTCAAAAGAGCGCGAGTTTGCCACGAGCGATGCTATCTATACGCGCTTTGAGCAGGAGTTTTTTATCCAAATGTGGGAGAGAGGGCTTATCTATCGCAAAGAAGCGTTTTTGAATTGGTGTCCTAATGATAAGACCGTGCTTGCAAATGAGCAAGTCATCGATGGCAAATGCTGGCGGTGCGATACGCCTGTGGTGCAAAAAGAGATGAGTCAATACTATATGAAAATCACGGCGTATGCGGAGGAACTATTGCGCGATTTGGAGGGCTTAGAGGGGCATTGGGCAAATCAAGTCATCACAATGCAGCGAAATTGGATAGGCAAATCACGGGGGCTAGAGTTTGATTTGGAGCTTGATTCCCCCTCGCTTAAAAAGCTAGGGCTAAAGGCTGGGGAGCAGGATTGTAGAGTGCGGGTTTTTACCACGCGCCCTGATACGATTTATGGCGTTACTTACTGCGCTTTAGCACCCGAGCATAGCATAGTCAAGCGCGTGCTAGAGCTAGGAGTGCTTGAAAGCAAGGTAAGTGAGGCAATCAAATCTATGCAAAACACGAGCGAGCGTGCAAGGGCGAGCGCGGAAAAGATAGGGTTTGATTTGGGGCTAAGCCTCACACACCCGCTCACAGGGAAGAAGCTACCGCTTTGGGTGGCAAACTATGTGCTAATAGAGTATGGAAGTGGCGCGGTAATGGCTGTGCCCGCACACGATGAGCGGGATTTGGAGTTTGCCAAAAAATACTCCTTGCCTATAAAGCGCGTGGTAAAATCAGTGGCAAAGTCAGAATTTAAACAACACGACACGCAAACTTCTAGCACGCAATCTAGCGCAAAATTGAGCAATGAGCAAGCGCAACAAAGCGAAGCACAAAAGCAAGCAAATGAAACAGGGCAAGAACTTACAGAGGCTTTTGTAAATGACGGCGTGCTTGTGGATTCTGCGGAGTTTAGTGGGTGTGAGAGCGAGCAAGCCCGTGCCAAAATCATCGCCCACTTTGAATCACGCACTCTAGGCAAAGGCGTTACCAACTACAAGCTACGCGATTGGGGTGTTTCGCGTCAGCGGTATTGGGGTGCGCCTATCCCTATGGTGCATTGTGAGAAGTGCGGTATCGTGCCTGAAAAGATACAAAATCTCCCCATAACCCTGCCTGATGATATTATCATCGATGGCGAGGGCAATCCGCTTGATAAACATAGTGAGTGGAAGCACTGCGTGTGTCCAAAATGTGGCGCAAAAGCCTTGAGGGAAAGCGATACTATGGATACTTTTGTGGAATCAAGCTGGTATTTTTTGCGCTATACCACGCCAAGAGAGCTGTGGGAAAAGGGTGCGTTTGATGAGGATTCGTTGCGCTATTGGCTTAATGTCGATGAGTATATAGGCGGGATTGAGCACGCGATTTTGCACTTGCTGTATGCGCGGTTTTTTACCAAAGTGTTGCGCGATTTGGGCTATGTCAAAATCGATGAACCATTTGCAAACTTGCTAACGCAAGGTATGGTGCTAAAAGATGGCGCGAAAATGAGCAAGTCAAAAGGCAATGTAGTCGACCCAAACGCACTCATAGCCAAATATGGCGCGGATAGTGCTAGGCTTTTTGTGCTCTTTGCCGCGCCACCTGTGCGTGAGCTAGAGTGGAATGATAGTGCGGTAGATGGCTCATATCGCTTTATCCGTAGGCTCTATGAGAGGGCAAAAAACGCTAGCAAGACGCGCTCACTGCCGCAAATAGACGCTAGTGTGCTAAATGAGGAGCAAAAAAACGCACGCAAAAAAGTCTATGAAGCAGCCCAAAAAAGCCAAGCTGTGTTTGAAAAACGCGCAAATGGCTATAACTTCAACACCCTTATCGCGGCGTGTATGGAGGCACTAAACGCACTCACCGTTCTAGAATCTAGAGAGCCAAACGCGCTAAATAGCGAGATTTGGACGGAGGGGTATTTTATTTTGCTAAATATTTTAGAGCCTATTATCCCGCATATCGCGTGGGAGCTAAGCGAGGAGCTATTTGGCAGGGAGAATTTCGCGCCGATTGTTATTGACAAAAAGGCGTTGGAATCTAGCCAAATCACGCTTGCAATCACTATAAATGGCAAAAAGCGCGCTGAAATCAGTGTGGGAGCACAGGCAAGCAAGCAAGAGATTTTGGACTTGGCTAGGCAAAGTGCGCAAAAATGGCTAGAAAACAAGGAGATAAAAAAGCAAATCCTTGTGCCAAACAAACTTGTGAATTTTGTAGTCGCTTAAAAAACTAAAATCTATAAAGAAGTAAAATGAAAAATGTATTTGGCAGATTGTTTTGTGCTTTTGTAAAAAAATATTGTGCTTTTGCAAAAATTTTTGAAAAATATTTTGCAAACTCTATGAAAAGGTTTTTTGCACTTTTTGGTGTGCATTTTATCAAGCATTTTAGTAGGCTTGGCAGATTGTATTTATGTGCGTTTATGGGGGTTTTGCTAAGTAGTTGTGGCTATGTGCCATCTGCTAGTTTTGCTCAAAAAGCACTTGGCGATAGTGTGTTTGTAAAGCTAAATGTAAATTTGCCAAATCCTGAAAATTCCGTAGAGCTAAAAGATGAGTTTAACAAAATCATCATCTCTCGCTTCCAAAACAAAATCGCAAATGCTGATGAAAGCGATAGCATAATCACCATAGATATAGACAAAATCACAGATACTCACATAGCTGTAAGTAGCGATGCTTTTGCGACTTACTACCGCGTGAGTGTTTTTACCACCTACACTTATGATGACAAAAAAGGCAACAAGCGAAGTGTGAGCGGTAGTGGGTATTTTGACTACAATATCTCGCTAGATAATCCGCTGACAACGCACAATAACCGATATTACGCGATAAATCAGGCATTTTTGCAAACTATTGATAGGTTTGTAGCGATGATGGCGTATGAGGGGCAATATAGATAGAGATTTTAGGTTTTTATAAGGCTTTTATAAAAGGCATTGCTTGCAAAAAGGCAAAAGCATAGAAGTGGTAAAAAATGCAAAAAGTCGCTAAAAAAAAGCATTGTTTGTATTGTTTGTAAAAAAGTATTTGGAGTTTTGTTTTGAGCGATTTGGATAGGTTTTTGGAGCAAAAGGGGGCAGAATACGCGCCGTTTGATACAAAAAGAGTGCATAGAATCTATGCGGTTTTAAAGCCACATTTAGAGGAGCTATACGCACAAAGCGCAAAATCTAAAAAAGATTTAGAATCTTTGATTCCACAGAGCAAGGAGCGGTGTAGTTTTAGCACACAAAACAAGCCCTTTATTATCCACATACTAGGCACAAATGGCAAGGGAAGCACAGGGCGGTTTATCACGCTTGGGCTAGCGCAAAATGGCTATAAAGTCCTGCATTTTACCTCGCCACATTTGTTTAGGTTTAATGAGCGGTTTTATCTCGCAAATATCCCAAATAGCGACTTGAGTGCGAAATCTAGCAGTGCAAATTCTAGCAAGAAAAATTGTGCTAAAGATTGTGGCAACGCGCATAAAGGCACGCATAGAATCGCAGATGATAGCGAGCTAGAAAAGGCACATTTGTGGCTACAAAGATTCCCTATCATAGAGCAATCAAGCTATTTTGAATACGCGACATTTTTGGCACTTTATTTGGCAAAAGATTGTGATTATTTCGTGTGTGAAGCGGGGCTTGGTGGGGAGTTTGATAGCACGAGCGTTTTGCAAGCTGATTTGAGTGTTTTTACGCCTATTTCTTTTGACCATCAAGATATGCTTGGAAATAGCATAGAATCAATCGCCACAACCAAGCTAAAGGCGATGAGTAAGCACACTTTGCTTGCCCACCAAATCTACAAAGAAGTCGATTCTATCGCAAAATCTATCGCTAAGCAAAAGAGGGCAGAACTTACATTTGTAGAAAATATTTTTGATGAAGTTGATAAACCAACACCTTTAGAGCACTTAGCGCGTTTGACAGAGAATTTTTATGAGTATTCGCAAAATCTAGCACCTTTTTTGAAGCAAAATCTGTTTGTGGCGTATAGGGCGTTAGAATCTATCGGGATTGGAGTGGATTTTGCTAGCTTAACGCGATTTGATTTGCCTGCTAGGGCACAATATATTGCGCCAAATATTTTGATAGATGTCGGGCATAATGCGCATTGTGCGCACTCTATTTTACAAATTGTTAAACAAAAACGCGTCATTTTGGTGTATAATACATTTTTTGATAAGGATGCGAACGCGATTTTGGGGATACTAAAGCCAGCTATTGATAGGCTTTTGATTTTGGAAGTAAGCCATAGTAGAATCCTCCCCAAAGACAAACTAATAAACATAGCCCAAAATCTTGGCATAGAATATGGAATCTTTGAGGGAGTGGATTCTATGAGAGCGGATAAAGATTATGTCGTATTTGGCTCTTTTAGCGTGGTAAAAACTTTTATGGAGATTTATAATGTTGCAAGATAAATTAGTCGTTTCTATTGTCGATGAAAAAGGCTCAAAGCAGTTCGCGCTTCCGCGAAATGTGAAAAAGCTCATTTTGATAGGCATAGCTGTGATTTCTGTGCTGTTTTTGGCTAGCTTCTTAGCGATGAATCTACTTATGCACCAAATCAATAGTATCGCTAAGCAAAAAGACTCTGCCATAGCAGAATATCACTCCATCTACCAAAAAAATGCCGTGCTAAAAAACCTAATCCGCAAAAAAACCGATGAGCTAAGCGCGGTAAATTCTAAAATCGGCAGATTAGAAGATATTATGAGTTTGCAAAAATCCCATAGCGCGAAGCCACAGCAAATCGCCCAAATCACAAAAGTGGATTTGGAAAATCTAAGCGATACACAAAAACAACTCCTCCTAAGCCTTATCCCAAATGGCGACCCACTAAAAAACTTCCGCTCCAAAGTCCCCACTACCAATAACAAATACCACCCACTAGGCGAAATAGGTGGCGCAGAGGGTGGAATGGACTATATGGCGGAGAAAAAAACACCTGTGTATGCCACAGCTGATGGCGTAGTGGTGCTTGTCCAAGAGCACGGCGTTACGAGCTTTGGGAATGTCATTAGGCTTACGCACTCTTTTGGATTTGGCTCTTTGTATGCACACTTGGATTCTATCGTAATCAAAAAGGGAGATTTCGTGCAAAAAGGGCAGCTTATCGGGTATAGTGGCTCTAGCGGTAGAAGTAATGGCGATAAGCTCTACTATGAAGTCAGCTTTTTGAATAATCGCCTAAATCCAACCACTTACGCGCAATGGAGTATAGATAATTTTGAAGTGGTTTTCCACAAACGAGATGGAATCGACTGGAAAAACCTAGTATGGGCTATGGAGGACATAGCCAAACTTCAAAAATTCCGCTTAAGCTCCGCACAGCAAAAACTAGATTCTGCCAAAGATTTAAACACTCGCAAGTCTTTCCAATCTCATCAATAAAGACAAGTTATGAACTTTGATGAACGACTTGTGCTAATGATAACGAGCAAGGACGGCTCGCGATTTATCAATGTCAGTATATTTTTTCGTCAGCTTTCTTTGTATGTGTTGTTGTTTTTTTTGAGCTCTATGTTTTTTATTGCTATTTCGCTGGGTGTGTTTCGCGCAGAGATAAAAAACATTGATGAAAAAACCTCGCTTATCAAAGAGCGCAACGAAACAATGCTACTAGGAAATGCCGCACTCTATGAGGAAATCAACCAACGAATGGAAGAAATCACCATAGCAAGCGACAAAGTGGGAAGCCTAGAAGAGCAAATCGGTGTGAATAATGTCCCAAATGAGGAATTGCTAGAGCGCATAAATGTCGCAAGTATCACGGGGGCACAAAAAGCGTTTTTTATGAAATTTATCCCAAATGGAAATCCACTAGGGAACAATTTTTTTGGGCTTGCGGGGGCTTTTGGACCTAGATTTCACCCGCTCATAGGTGAGTGGAAGCAGCACACGGGGCTAGATTTAGCCGCTCCTATTGGCACTTCTGTGTATGCTACGGCTGATGGCGTGGTGGATTTTGCAGATAGTGGATACAATGGCGGATATGGAAAATTAGTTAAAATTACCCATTCATTTGGCTTTAAAACATATTATGCACACTTAAGCTCTGTGCTTATCCAAGCTGGCACTTTCGTCAAAAAAGGACAGCTTATCGCCAAAAGTGGCAACACAGGCGTAAGCACGGGACCGCATTTGCATTATGAAGTGCGGTTTTTGGACAATCCCATACAGCCGATGAATTTTGTGCAATGGGATATGAAAAACTTTGATTTCATCTTCACAAAAGAAAGGAGCATAGAATGGCAATCTTTACTAGCGACGATAAACAATCTAATGGAGTAGCAGCCCAAAAGGCGGGTGCAGCTACGATAATAGCGCAAGGCACGCGCATAAAAGGCAACATAACCACAGATTGTCATTTGCATATTGATGGGGAGTTTGAGGGTAAAATCGACTCCAAAAACGCCGTGATGATAGGCAAAAACGGGCAAGTAGACGGCGAAGTATATGCCAACAAACTTGTAGTAAGCGGTAAGCTAAAAGGCTTGACAGAGAGTGATACAGTGGAGATTTCTTCACAAGGGCGGTTTGAGGGGGTGATAACCTCTACCGAGCTAGTCATAGAGAAAAAAGGCGTATTTATAGGAGAGAGCAAAATAAAAGGTATGCAATCAGCTACAAAAAATGCTACAAGCAAATCTGTATAGACTTCTCCAAAGTGCTGATAACCTCGGCACTTCTCCTAGAATCCTCCTTGTCGCTGATGAAAAAGAGGCAAGGCAGGCTTATGAGCTAGCTCGCTTTGTATGCGCCCAAAGCACGCATAATCCTGCAAATACTTCACAAAATCTAGCACAAAATCCACCCCAAAATCAAAAACCCACACAAAATTCTAGCAAAGCACCTTTTTCTCTCCCACTACTTCTGCCAGAAGCTAGGTTTAGCAAGGGCGAGGATTTGCGTAGTTTTTATGGCGAGATTTTGCAGATTTTGGCTATTTTGCGTGAGTTTTATGAGAGAGATGATAGGCTACTTATAGCACCTATTTACTCCTTGCTTTATGCTATCCCCTCCCAAAAACACTTACAAAGTTTTTGCTTGGAAGTGGGAAAACAATACGATTTAGAGGAGCTAAAATCTAAGATTTTGTGCTATGGTTATGAAGCTGTCGAAGTCATCGAAATGGAGGGTGAAGTAAGTTTTAGGGGGGATATTATTGATATTTATCCGCCTTTGTCGCGTCCATATCGCATAAGTTTTTTTGATGATGAGTGCGAGGATATTCGCACCTTTGATACCCAAACCCAGCTAAGCGACAAAGACGCAAAGCTAGATTGCCTCACTTTGCCACCAGCACTTTTTGCGCTTAGTGAGGGGGAGTGTAGTGCACTTTTAGAAGCGATAGAGAATGCGCTAGATTCTAGCGATAGTGTTTTTAGCAAGGATATTCTTTCTTGCGGGCTTTGGTTTTTGGACAAAGCAGGGATAGATTCTTGCCTTTTGCCACAAAGATTTAGCACGATTATCACGTCAAATGCACTAAATGAGCTAGATGAGATTCTCTCCATTCGCAAAGATTTAGATAGCTTTTGGCATAGTGCAAAAAAGTCATTGCCACTACTGCAAATTGCCAATGACTACACGGATATAGATTTTTATGCCTCCTCACTACTTCCTATAATCACACACAATCCACACAAAAAAATCACACTACTATGCGATAGTGAGGCGATTTTGAGTGCGCTAAACATACAAGAGCTACAAAAAGCGCATACAAATATAGAGATTTTGCCTATAAATGCAAATGTGAATTTTGCCACACCGCACCAAATCGTGCTAAGCCTAAATCCAGCCCAAAGCTATGCTAAGACGCGCAAAAAGCCCAAACTTCAGCTTGATGAGCTAAATGTCGGCGAATATGTCGTGCATAGCGAATATGGCATAGGGATTTTTCGTGGAATCGTGCAAGATAGGATTTTGGGTGCGGTGCGTGATTTTATCGCTATTGATTATCAGGGCGAGGATAAGCTGTTTTTGCCTGTGGAAAACCTACACTTAATTGAGCGATATATCGCTTCTAGTGGCTCTCTACCCATTGTCGATAGGCTAGGCAAGGGTAGCTTTGCTAAGCTAAAGCAAAAAGCTAGAATCAAACTTTTTGAGCTAGCGGACTCTATCATCAAGCTAGCTGCGCAAAGAAATCTCACAAAGGGCTTGCAAATCGATACAAATCCACCCGAGCTAGAAGTCTTTAGGCACTCAAGCGGATTTGCCCTCACAGATGACCAAGAAAACGCCATAAAAGAAATCTATGAGGATTTATCAAGTGGTGTGGTAATGGATAGGCTACTAAGCGGGGATGTGGGGTTTGGCAAGACAGAAGTAGCGATGAATGCGATTTATGCCGTGCAAAAAAGCGGCTTTCAAAGTGCCTTTATCGTGCCTACGACTTTGCTTGCCGCCCAGCACTTTGCTTCGCTAGATTCTAGGCTTAGCCCGCTTGGAGTGCGTATCGCTAGGCTTGATAGATTTTGTAGTGCCAAAGATAAACGCGAAATCCTAAAAGCGTGCAAAGAGGGGCAAATAGATGTGCTTATAGGCACTCATAGTGCATTTGGTGTGGAGTTTTTACGACTTGGGCTTGTAGTTATTGATGAGGAGCATAAGTTTGGCGTGAAGCAAAAAGAGGGACTAAAGCAGATGTGCAAAAATGCTCATATCCTAAGTATGTCAGCTACGCCAATCCCTCGCACGCTAAATATGGCACTCTCTAAAATCAAAGGACTATCTCGCTTAGAAACCCCACCAAAAGAGCGTAAAGACTCTCGCACTTTTATCAAAACCAAATCCCCACACCTGCTAAAAGAAATCATTTCTCGCGAAGTGCGGCGCGGTGGGCAAGTATTTTATGTGCATAATAATATCGCACAGATTCCAGCCCTAAAGTCCGAGCTAGCAGAGCTTTTTCCTCATCTATCCATAGCAGTGCTTCACTCACGCATAAGTGCGAATGATACCGAAGAAATAATGCGTGATTTTATGCTAAAAAAATATCATATCTTGCTTTGCACGGCTATCGTGGAGTCTGGCATACACTTGCCAAATGCAAATACAATCATTATCGATGGTGCAGATAGATTTGGGCTAGCGGATTTGCACCAGCTGCGTGGTCGCGTGGGGCGAGGGGACAAAGAGGGGTTTTGCTACTTTCTCATAGAAAGTGTAGAGTCCATAACGACAGAGGCAAAAAAGCGACTACTCGCCCTAGAGCGCAACTCCTATCTAGGCAGTGGTGCGAGTATCGCTTATCACGATTTGGAGATTCGCGGTGGTGGGAATCTACTAGGAGAATCCCAAAGCGGACATATCAAAAATATCGGGCTTAGCCTCTATCTAAAAATGCTAGAAGAAGCCATAAATATCCTAAGCGGAAGCAAGATAGATGATGAAAGCGACAAAGGCGTAGAGCTACGACTAAATGTCAGCGCGTATCTAAACCCCGAGCTTATCCCAAGCGATAGGCTACGACTAGAGATATACCGCAGACTATCGCTATGTGAGGAGGTGGGCGAAGTAGCGCATATAGAGCGTGAGATAGAGGATAGGTTTGGCAAGCTAGATGAGATGAGTAGAGCATTTTTGCAGCTAATAGTGATAAAGATTTTGGCACAATCTCGTGGTGTGGCAAAGATACTTCACTATGAGCAAAACATACAAGTGGAGTTTAGACAATCAATGAAGCTACCAGAATCTAGCGCGGATTCTAAGCTAGAATCTAGTGCAAGCTATGGCGATTCTAGTAGGGATTTTGGCAAACGCTCTAGTGAGAAATCTAAAATCTCACTTACTAGCCCAAGCAAAGATGATGAAGATGTGCTAGAAACGATTTTGGTGTTTTTGCGCTCATAATGGCAAAAATCAAGTAGAAAAATAGCGCAATTTTTTGTGAGATTTTGCATTTTGTTTATTTGGTGGTAGAATGTTTGGTGATGATTGTGCAAAGGACACAAAAAGGACACAAACCACAAAAAGGAGTGAAAATGCTAAAAACTATACACATTCAAGCACAAAGCGGTGTCGCCTCATACTATGTAAATAGCGAGCATATCACGCATTTTTATGGCGAAGCAGAGAGTGGCAAAAGCTATCTTGTCATATACTTTGTGGGCGGTGCTTACTTGCGATTAAGCGGATATGGGGATAGCGCAAGCCTTAGTGCATTTGAGGATTTTATCAAAGATGACAAAACACAAGAAATAGAGCTAGGACTTTGATAGTTTGCTAAAGTCTTCGTCATTGCGAGGTGAATTGTAAATTCGCCGAAGCAATCTATTTCCCCCTCCCTCTGCGGAGGGGGACTAAGGGGGTGGGTTCTTTCCCGTCATCGCGAGCCGACTTTAGTCAGCGTAGCAAAACAATCGTCATTGCGAGCAAGTCGCAAGACTTGCGCGGCAATCTATTTCTTTTTTTGTGGATTACTAAAGAAACTGCGCTACGCTTGTTTTGCCACGCTCACTTCGTTCGCTCGCAATGACGATGGGCGTGGATTTCTATGCCCATAGTGTGTCCACTCGCAAAACAAGCGAAGCGAAGTTTCTTTAGAAAACAAGCGAAGCGAAGTTTCTTTAGAAAGCCTTTGGCCTCTTTAGTAAAACAAACATAGCGCAGTTTCTTATGAAATATCAATACGGCAATTTTATAAAACCTCAAATACGACAAGCTACATAATCATCACACAAAGTTCCTCACAAAATCTACTTAATCATTTTCCACATTGGTAATTCATTTTTTTTTTTTTTTTGTAGTATCGTTTTGTCAAGTCAGTCTATAAGCACAAAAGATATTTTCGCGCTTATAGAGACAAAATCACAAAGGAACAAAAATGCTAAAAGAGATTAGGCTTAAAGATAATCAAAAGGATAATGGCGAAGTAGACATATATGCTAATTCATACTATGTAAATACCGAACATATAACATATTTTTGCACGCAGGGAAAAGACATTGCAGTTCACTTCGTAGGTGGGGATTGTTTGATTTTGGAGGGGTATGGAGATTTGCCAAGCATAGTGGCTTTTAGTGAATTTATGCAAAGCGATAGCAAGTTTTTTGATTTCACAAAGCTACCACATACATAAATCATTTTGTAAGTGCCAAAATCACAAATACAAGAATCATTGACTGCCTAAATAGCCACAAGCATTTGCGAATCTCAAATATCAACGCGCGTCAAAAAATAATTATGCAGATTTTGTGGCAGAAGTATTTTGTGATATGTAACTTTCTAAATCCCCATAAGCCTTTTTGTGAGGTTATCACGCTATGTGTTGGGGGTATTTAATATTCCCAATAGTATTCTATCTCAAAGCCTTCGTCTTCTATTCTGCCAAGCTCATCATAGGTAGTCTCTTTGCCATACCATAAATCATCCTCCCAATTTTTTGGTATGAGATAATAACCATATAAACACGCCATACTCAAAGAAGTCGCCAAACCACAAGGTCGTGGTATCACCATAAAATCTTTTTTTATAGATTCTGCAATATATTTTATACCCTCTTTTATTTCTTTTTTCACTAGCTCTATTGCTCTAAATTCATTTCGCAATTTTTCTCTTTGTGATTGTGCTAATGACTCCGCTGCTTTGTATTCTTTTGTAGCTTTGTATGCTTTATCTGCTGCTTTCCATACTTTGAATTCCTTTGAGTCTCTTACTCCTTCCCTGCTCCATTGGTAAGGTCCGCAACCTTCTCTATCACACCTATATATTCTACTTTCCGCTTCTTTTTTTGTTTCCTTGAAAGCCTGTGTCGCCCTTACAGCATTTTGTGCTTTTGTCATTTCTTGATATTCTTTGGTTAAAGAAGCTTGCTTAAGTGCTACTAGCACCGTTTGCCATTCGCTGCTAGATTCTAAGTTTTTATACGCATATTTTAGCGTTTGCTTTTCTAGCGCTCTCCACACTTTGTATTCTTTGCTAGCTTCGTATGCTTTCAGTTTTTGAAAAAAAGATTTTTCCAAATTTTCTTGTATTTTATAAATTTGTTCCCATATCTCGCCAATTATGTCATTAGATGTAACTTTTAGCTTTTTGTTTTGCGCTTCTACTTGTTCTAGCGATAAAACAATTCTATCTGAATCAAAAATATCTCTATACACATCTTCATAATATGATAAAGGGTCTCGCTGCTCATACTCAACTTCAAATCTTTCAAGATAAAGTCTCCTTGTTTCCCAATTAGAAAATTCTTCCATTACCGCTTGACATTCTTTGTATTCCTTTGTATTTTTTGCTATATCTCTTGCTTTGGTTATCTTTTGTATCCAATAACCGACATCATAAGTGGTAGTCGCTTGAGGCTGATATGAGGCGGTAGTCGCTTGAGGTTTGTTATAGCTTTGAAAAAGTGAAAATAGCCTGTCTATCATCTCTCCTGCCTTTGCTATGACTACCTTTTGGCATTCTTTGTATTTGTCTGTGCCTGTGGCTATGTCATTTAGTAGTATCGCTTCTCGCTCTATTTGCTTTTGTCTGTCGTCTTGGTAGGGGTAGGTAGAGCGTCCCTCTATGGTGTCGCTCCACTTCCATAGTGCGAGTCTAGCTTTTTGGGCTTGGGGCAGGGATTTGTAGCTGATACACTGCTTTGACTTATCCCTATCTATTAGTCCCTCAAACATTATTTTGTATCCGTAGAGATGCGAGGGGAGCTTGATAGTCCTGCCTTGATTGTTTTTGACTTCCAAATAGCCATTTCCAAGATAAACGATAGCATCTAGCATATCGCCAAATATCGCTTCTCTCCCAAATGCTAGGCAAGCAGCTAGCAAAACTCCCGCTATGATTTTTTTCATTTTTGTCCTTGTGGGATAATATGAGCAATGCCATAGACACTATACGAAGTAGCCTCTATAAACCTTTGTAAATCGCATTAGACAAAAAAAAAAAAAAAACAATTTGTAAATAAGATAAGGGCATAAAATATAGGATTTAATGTTTTGCATAAAGGCTATATTATTATATTCCCTAGCTCTGCGTTGATATTTGCGATAAATGCTTGGCTGTATTCCCTATCTTTTGGTAGCTTTTCTTTGAAATCCTCTAGGATTCCTGCGTAGTCTTCTAGTCGTAGCTCATCTTTTAGGATTGCGTATTTTAGGTATAGCCAATAAGTATTTAGCACATCGCTTTGGCAGTAAAAATCGATTTTTTCTATGTCTTTTTTGTCGTAGTAGAGGCTATACACATCTCCCCCGCTTACTTCGTATTTACCGACAATTCCTAGCATTTTGCAGACATTATCAAGGTTTAGATTTCTCACGCTACCGAAATTCCCCAAGCACTCAAGCAAATCCGTGTGCCATTTCTCACTATACCGTGCGCGGTAGTTTTCCCATTTGTTTTTTGTTTTGCTCGCGTTTTCACTTTCAAAGTAGCCAAACGTGCTTAGATTGTATTTCATTGCGCGGAGCATTATCGTAGGCAAGTCAAACCCTCTGCCATTGAAGCTAACTAGTCGTGGTTCTTTGGAGTTTATAAATCGCAAAAAATCACTCAAAATCACCCTCTCATCTGCTAGATGGGCAAACGCGCTAGAATCGGCGTTTGATTTTGTCTCTGTTGATTCTGCATTTTTTTTGCCGAAGTTTCCCACCTTGATAAACTTCCCATATTCATCGCATATCACGCTAGAGATACTTACCACCCTATGCCAATAGATAGGGAGAAACTCGCTTCCGCTTTTTTCTTTTTGGGCACTAAAGGCGTGTTGGCATATTTCCACTTCGCTTAGGCTAGAATCTAGCTCATAGTATTGTCGCACTAGCTCTATATCTGGCACGGTCTCTATATCAAACACACATATCATATTTGCTCCTTTAATGCTTTGATAAATCTAACAAATCAAAATCATAAAATCTATTTTTCGCTTCGCCTCTGCTTTGGGACTTTGGGCTCATCTTCGTAGGAAAATATCGGCACACCTAGTTTGTAGTGTATCGCTAGCATTCGCAGGCTAAAGCCCGATATTAGCGAGATGATACTTGCATTATGCACGCTAAACCCCCACAAAATCAGCAAGTAATACAGCACACCTGTTATGATTGCTACAAATGCGTATAGCTCTTGGCGAAACACTAGCGGGACTACACCGCAAAATATATCACGCAAAACCCCGCCAAATACGCCCGTTATCACCGCTCCGCATACCACTAGCACCACGCCATAAGTTTGCGCTTCCTCACTCATATTTGCTAGCTCTACCCTCACTACTTCCGCGCCGATTACTGCAAAGACGACTAATCCGAGCGCATCTAGTGCCAAAAACAGCCTCTCTAGTCTAGCTATCACGCGCGGAATCAATGTCGTAAAAAGTGCGGCTACGCACACTACGATGACATATTGGGGGTGGGCTACCCAAGTAAGCGGATAGTGCCCAAAAAGCACATCTCGCACGCTCCCCCCACCGATAGCCGCAGCAAGCGCGATAAAAAGCACACCGATTAAGTCCATTTTGTGCCGTCCTGCGATGAGGGTGGCACTCATAGCTTCCGCGCTTATACCGATGATGTAGAGAATCGTTAGAAACATTTGGATTTTAGCCTTTTGTGATATTCTATGGTGTGATATTTCTAAAGTATGGGCTTACGAAGTGGCAAAATACTAGCGCAAAATGACTTAAAATTGCTTTATGGATTTTATAAAAGGATTCTAAAGTGGGCTAAATTCTGCTAAAATCGCTTATTCAAAAAATTGCCGTGATTTATGCAAAAAGCCAAAATCAAATGCCAAAAAGCAATATCTACAAAAAGCTACAAAACCACAAAAATAAGAGGAGAATCAAAATGGTTGTTACACGATTTGCGCCTTCCCCCACAGGGTATTTGCACATAGGGGGTTTGCGCACCGCACTTTTTAACTACCTCCACGCTCGCAAAAATGGCGGAAAATTTTTGCTACGCATAGAGGATACGGACTTATCTCGCAATTCAAAAGACGCAGCAGAGGCGATTATCAAGTCGTTTGAGTGGGTGGGGCTAGAGCACGACAAAAGCGAGCAAGCCCCCGCACAAAATAACGGCATAGTCTATCAAAGCGAGCGATTTGAGATATATGCCAAATACGCAAAAAAGCTCATAGATGAGGGGAAAGCATACTACTGCTATATGAGCAAGGAGGAGCTAGAATCCCTGCGTGAGGAGCAAAGAGCGCGTGGAGAGACACCTAAGTATGACAACAGATATAGGGACTTTAGTGGCACTCCACCAAAAGGCATAAAACCCGTAATCCGCATAAAAGCCCCCCTAAATGGCGAAATCACATTTGAAGATGGCATAAAAGGCGTGATAACTATCAGCGCAAAAGAGCTAGATGATTTTATCATTATGCGCTCTGATGGAAGCCCTACTTATAACTTTGTCGTGGCACTAGATGACGCACTTATGGGTGTGAGCGATGTCATAAGGGGAGATGACCACACGAGCAATACCCCAAAGCAAATCATCATCTACAACGCGCTAGGATTTAGCCTGCCCAAATTTTTTCATATACCGATGATTCTAAATCCAGAGGGCAAAAAACTATCTAAGCGCGATGGTGCTATGGGGGTAATGGACTACAAACTTATGGGCTACCTGCCTGAAGCGATACTAAACTTTTTGGTGCGACTTGGCTTTAGCTATGAGGACAAAGAGATTTTTTCACTGCAAGAAATGATAGAGCTATTTAGCACTGACGCACTTGGAAGCTCTCCTAGCAGGTATAATCAAGAGAAATTCCTATGGCTAAATCAGCACTATATCAAGCAGTGTGATAACGAGCGACTAGAGGGGCTACTAAGTGATTTTGGTGTGGAGCGCATAGATGACAAAGAAAAGCGAGATATGCTATATGCCTTGCTAAAAGATAGAAGCAAGACTTTGATAGAGTTTAGTGCGCAGTGGCGTGAGATATTTAGCCCACCAAGCGCGGAGGGTGGAAATGGCTATGATGAAAAAATGCTAAAAAAGCTAGATTCTCTCGCACTAGAAGCTCTAGGCGAGCTAGTGGAAAGGGAGGATTTTTATGAAGCGTTTGAGAGTGTGGAGAAAATGGAAGCATATCTGCATAAGTTTGTAGAGGAGTTTGGAAGCGAGGGGGCAAGAAGTAGTGATGATAGCAGTGAGGGCAAAGGCAGTGGGCTAAAGCTAGGGAAATTTATGCCTGCGCTGCGACTTGGGCTACTTGGCAAGGGGGGTGGAATCGGGCTTTGTGAAGCACTCATCATCATAGAATCAAAAGAAGCAAAACAACGACTAAAAGATTTTCTAAAAGCTATCAAGGCGTAGGTAGCTTTGCTAGCTAGGAATCTTGCTAGATTTTAGGGGGTGGATTGGATTTGTGGGGGAGGGGATTTTTGCATTTGCAAAAGAGCGGAAAAACTCGTGGCAAGCCAATCAGTTCCCCCTCCCTTTGCGGAGGGGGCTAGGGGGTGGGTAAATCCCACCTCCGCTTCTCAAGCAAAGTCAACAACCGCAAACAAACACAGCATTTCCGTCATTGCGAGAGAATCCGCAAGGATTCTCGTGGCAATCTACAAAAAAAAGAAATAGATTGCCACGCTCACTTCGTTCGCTCGCAATGACGATTGATTTGTCATATTGAGGTTTCGTAGAAACCGAAATATCTCTATTTTGTTTTTGAGATACTTCGGCCAAAGCCTTAAGTATGACAATATTTTTTTTCTCATTGCGAGCATTTGACTTGTCAAATTCGTGGCAATCTATTTTTGATTTTGTAGATTGCTACGCTCATTTCATTTGCTCGCAAAACAAGCGTAGCACAGTTTCTTTAGAAAGCCTTTGGCTTCTTTAGAAAACAAGGCGAAGCCGAAGTTTCTTTAGTAATGACGGAAATGCCGTATTTGCTAGCAGTGGTGGCATTTGTCTTGCGCGTGTTTTACGCTCGCACTTATCTTACATTTCCCACAACCATAGCGCAAATGCCTTGCGCATAGCACCAACGAGAGAGAATGTGGAGCTATGCTTAAGGTTTTGCTTGCTTTTTGTGCCTTGCAAAATAAGTCAAAAGACTTACTAAGCTACGCACTCCCCAAAGCAAAATCTTATATTTTGTAAAACCCAAACATTACAAAAAGGAGATGTATAAGACCGCTATGGCTGTGGAAAATGCAAAAATGCGATATTGTGCTTTTGTGATTATCTAGTGATTCCTCTCAAGTGAGATTTTGCTTAAGAGTGTAGAATCGTAGCAATCCACAAAAAAAGAAATAGATTACCGCGCTCACTTTGTTTGCTCGCAATGACAAGCGTATTGTCATATTGAGCGCAAGCGAAATATCTCTTTTTTGTTTTGCTTGAGATACTTCGGGCTATGCCCTTAAGTATGACAAACTAATTTGGTTTGCTATTTCAAAACCTCCTCATCTTAGAGTAACCGTGTTTGGCTTCTTTAAGCCCCCTCCCTTTGCGGAGGGGGTTTGGGGGTGGGTATCTTTTGCGTTAGTAAAAACACGGAAAAAGCCGTCATTGCGAGAATCGCTTTAGCGTTCGTGGCAATCTATGTCTTTGCCTTTCTTATGGATTGCCACGATTCCACGCTTTCGCACGGAATCTCGCAATGACGGGAAAGAACCCACCCCCTTTATCCCCCTCCGCAGAGGGAGGGGGAATCTTAAAGATTACCACTCGCAAGGGAGGGGGAAAGAGAGCGACAACTCCGCAAGGGAGAGGGGACTCTTTGAGGTTGCTATTACCTGCAAGGAGGGGGGAATATTAGGATTGCCTACCAAAAATAGTGTTGCACACCAAAAAAGTCCCTCCCCTTGCGGGAGGGATTTAGGGAGGGGTGCATTTACAATGACGAAATCTTAAGATTCTAAGCCCACTTACCCATCGATATAGTAGACTTTTTTCTTGGATTTTTTGGATTTTTTAGACTTAGACTTTTTGGACTTTTTAGACTTGCCCTCTGCTACGGAGCGAGAGATAGCATTGCCATCAGCATCTTTTACATAGTCAGTCCCGCCAAACCAATGCGCGTATTTGAAGTTTATCGAAGTGCTTACGCCGTTAAACTTATCCATCACATCTTTGCCAAATTTGTTTGCATAAAAGACGCCATTATATCCCGCGCTTAGCTCGTGGTTTTTCTTCACTACCCAGATTAGGTCTAAGTCTAGGTAGCCATAGACTGCGGGTAGTGCGATTTTGCCCTCGCCGGACAGCCCACCGATTTTAAATTTCGCTGTGGGTGTGTTTAGCATATTGTATCTAAGCCCTGCTACGAAGTTTGTGCGAAACATATTGCCATATACCTTGTAGTATTTCACACTCGCACTTAGTTGAGGCAAGTGCCAATACTGACTAGGATAGTATTCATTACCACCTAGTTGATATTTTGCCTTTTCTAGCTTCATATCTAGTGGGCTTAGCACATCGTAGCTTAGCCCGACTTCAGGGCTTACATAGCTGTTTTGTTTGAATTGATAAAATGTAAGTCCCCCGCGCACTTCCGCGCCCAAGCTCCACATTAGCGGTGTGTCTAGCCCCTTTTTGTTTGATACGAGGTTAAACTTGATATTTGGCACTGGGCTTTGCGCACTAAGCAGTGGCATATCTACTCCTACTCGTCCGCTTGCCTTTAGGGTGGCTTCCCACACCTTGCCTGTGATAGGGAAGATTTTAAAATAGCTTACTCCCCCTTGCAGTGAGTTTGTCTGCATTATGGCTTCTGCGCTTAGCATTTCAGTGCTTGCGTGGGCGTATTCATAAGTGAGGTAGGTAGAGAGGATTCCTTGTCCTTTGAGGTTGCGCTGCACCCCAGCCACAGCACCTCCTGCCCACTCTGTGGCATCGGCTATGCCTAGCTGGGCATAGCTATGCGCTGCATAAGGCACGAGGAATACTCTCCAATCGCGCCTGCCCGTATAAGGGATAAATATCGCATCTAGCTGGTCGATAAGCTCGAAGTTGTTATAGCCTTTGTCTAGATTTTGTCCTTTGGACTGCTCGAGGGTTAGCTTGGCTAGCTTATCGCGCATCTTGTCTACTTTCTTTTGGTTTTTGCGCGTTTGCTTGGCAAACTTAGAGCTGCGATTTGTCAAGCGCGACATATCGTATTGGAGTAAGCGAAGTTCTACTTCTTGATTGTAATACCTATCGCTATGAAATGTCTTTGTCGTCATCGTATCGATGATATTTTGCACCATTATGCTTCTTCTAGCGTAGCTCAAAGTAAGCAATCTCCACATACTAGAGCCATAGCTCGTAGCTATATCAGGGCTTACGCGAAATCCATTTCCCATATCGTGCAAAGCAGTGCCAAGCCCAGCAGAGAGATGAGAGAAGTTTAGGTCG